>JAUNSM010000090.1 GCA_030539215.1 Clostridia bacterium | reverse complement strand
AACAAAAAAAATATTTGTATAAATAAAATCAACAATACAGATAGTTTAAAAATCACGCATTTTTAGGCTGTCTTTTTTTGCGTATGTAAACACATCCCAATTAAAGACATTGCAAATTTTTGCATAACTGCAAATCCGGCAACAAAAAAAATGCAAATGTAGGGGCGAACTGCGTTCGCCCGTGAACATTCCATATTGTTCGTTTTGCGGGCGAACACAGTTCGCCCCTACAACCCAATTAAATACATTGCAAATTTTTGTATGACCCGCAAATCCAGCAACCACAGCAATTACAAAACTGATATTAATTTTTCAAATAAATAAAAAAATTAAAAAAATAAAAGGAGGTAAAAATTTAAATGAACCAAAAAGAAGATAGAAGGAAAAGAAAAATGGGAAAAAATCATGGAATCACACTAGTGGCGCTAGTAATAACGATTTTATTCTCTTATGACGAAAACTTAAAATCTAGTAATAGCAAAGGTTTCCTCCTAGCAACAATTTAGTAAAATATAAAATTTTCACATATTTAAAAGATGATTTGTAAAAAATAATAACAAATTCATCTTTTTTTGAATTTAAAAAAAAATGAAAAAATTTAAAATTAAAATTGGAGGAGTTAAGATTATGGAAAATAAAGAAATGAAAGAAAGTTATATTAATGAAAAGACAGGAATTGAATACATATTACAAGGAGATTATTATATACCTAATATAACAATACCAAAAGCTAGAAGAACAGGAAATATAGGAAAATATGGAAGATTAAAACTTAATTATATGAAAAAATATAAAATACCAGAATATACGGAAATGTTATTAAATAATCAATTAAAAAGTTATTTATTAGATGTTGAAGATGAGTGTAAACAAAAGCTAGATAATTTAATAGATGAAATGGCAAAAAAAGAGAATATAACTGAAGAATTAAAAATGAATAACCAAATAGAATGGGTGCAAAATATGAATAGCATTAAAAAGATGGCAGAAGAAATTATAATAAATGAAATGATTTATGTGTAAATTAATCTTTTTTTAAAATTGTAATGAAAAATTAGGAAATAAATGTTATAATAAATTTTGCAAGAGCCTCTTGCAAAATTTAAAGAATGGAGAAATAAATATGTCAAATGAAATAATTGATGTTAATGAATATAAAGAAATTCTGTTAAGTATAAAAAATGAAATTTTAAAATCACAATATAGAGCAATGCAAGTAGTAAATGTAGAAATGATATATATGTATTGGAATATAGGAAAAATAATATCTAATAATATAAAGTGGGGAAATAAATTTGTAGATCATTTAGCAATAGATTTAAAACTTGAATTTCCAGATATTACAGGTTTTTCACCTAGAAACATTAGATATATGAGAAAATTTGCTGATGAGTATCAAGATGAAAAACTTTTGCAAGAGGTTCTTGCAAAAGTTACTTGGTATCATAATGTTATTTTAATGGATAAAGTAAAAGATATAGAAGAAAGAAAATGGTACATCAGTCAAACTATAAAAAATGGATGGTCTACTAATATCTTAAAGAATCAAATAAAAAATAAATTATATGAAAGACAAGCAATAGCTGATAAAACAACAAATTTTGAAAATACTTTACCAGATATTCAAAGTGATTTAGCGTTACAAACTTTGAAAGACCCATATATTTTTGATTTTATAGCATTAAAAGGGCAAGTTAAAGAAAAAGAAATTGAAGAAGCAATGATAACAAAGATTAAAAATGTTTTATTAGAATTGCGGAACAGGTTTTGCTTTTGTTGGAAATCAATATAAGCTGACAGTTAGTGATAAAGAATATTTTATAGATTTATTATTCTATCATTTGGAATTAAGATGTTATATTGTTGTAGAATTAAAGGCAAGAGAATTTTTACCGATAGATGCAGGACAATTAAATTTTTATTTATCAGCAGTAGATGATATGTTAAGAAAAGATGGAGATAATCCGACAATAGGGATTATACTATGTCAAGACAAGGATAAATTAGTAGCAGAATATGCTCTAAAAGATATTAATAAACCAGTAGGTGTTAGCGAATATAAGTTATTACAGGATATACCTGAATATTTGCAAAGTCAATTACCAAAAGCAGAGGACATTGAGTTGCATATAAAAGATATAGAGGAATTAGAAAATAACGAAGAAAATTAATAATAAGCATAAATTGGGCAACCACAGTTGCCCAATTTAAAAATAGGAACTGAATTTAATATCAGTTCCTATTTTAACTTATCAAAATATTCATTAGTTAAATCATTAACAGTTATTCCAAAACATTTAGCAAAAGCACATAATTCAAAATCTACAATAGTTCTTTTACCAACTTCAATGTTGTAAATAGCTTGTTTATGAATATCTACACCTAATAACATTAGTTGGTCAGATAACTTTTGATATGACATTTTATGTTTTTCTCTATAGTATCTAATCTTTGTACCAACTACATTTAAATTGCCATCGATTTTTCTTGAATTATTCATAATACCAAACTCCTTAAAAACTTATATTTCTATTGATTTTACATTAAAAATTTGTTACAATATAAATACACGCATTTATGATATGCAAAATATTGAAAATTAATCTGTTTTTATAAGGAGCGAATGTATGGAAAATAAAAGAAATAACGAAATGAAAGAAACATACAAGTTGATGAATAGACTAATAAAGGAAAATAAAATTAAATTTAGTTTTTATAATAATAATCAAGTACCATTGGAATTATTGCAACTATGCCATAATAAGAAAGATGACACAATAGAATTAGAATTTAGAAATGTAATGTCAGAATATTTAGAAGAATTGAAAAGTATTACAAATACAAATATTGAAGAATAGAAAATAATAATTGTCTGGATGTCTGGACAATTTAAAATAAAAATAAGCTTTGAATTTAGAAATAAATTTAAGGCTTATTTTTATGGAAATTTTTATTCTACATTAGCAAAAGGTAAAATTACTCCATTTAAAATAGAAAATGGCTAAAAATTTAATATAGTGCGAACAAAAGGAAGGAGGGGTGCAGATGTTAAATTTGAATTTAAAAGGTTTATGGATTCCAGTAGAAATTTTATCAGATAAAATATTAAACGATAAAGAAAAATACATATATTCATTAATAATATTTTTAAGTCAAGAAAAAGGTCAATGCTATTGTGCTAATTCGACAATAAGCGAATTATTAGATATATCAATAACACAAAGTTCTAAAATAATAAATTCATTAAAGACTAAAGGATATATTGATATTAAAATGAAATATAAAGAAAATAGCAAACAAATAGAAACAAGAACACTAATACCTATGTTTAAAAATAACACTACCTATTTAACAAAAGTTAAATACCCCTCTACAACAAAACTTCAATACCCTATTGAAGAAAAGTTTAAAGATAATAAAGAGAATAATAAAAATAAAAATATAAATAATAAATATAGAGAGGGAAAGAAATTAAAAAGTACAATAGCAAATTTCGAACAAAGAGATTATGATAATTTTGATTTTACAACATTATATGCAAATGTAGTGAAAGATATATAAATATTTATATAAACAAAATAAAAATATAGGATATTTATTTTGTAAAAGAAAGATTGAAACCACAAGATGTGGTTTCAAAAGAGTAAGAAAAATAACAGAATATTTTTCTTGCTCTTTTTAAATAAATCGCAATAAGCGAATTTATTTAAAACCTAAAAAATTGCAATTAGCAAATTTTTAGGAGGGTGCAGGAACTCCTGCCACACTAACACTTTTTGCCACAGGCTAAAAGTGTTGTAGTGTGTTACAATACAAAGTAAAAAGAAATGCAAAATTAATTAA
>JAUNSM010000089.1 GCA_030539215.1 Clostridia bacterium | reverse complement strand
AGGAATGTATAATAATTTTGCAAGTATACCATTTATTTATACAGAAACTAATTATTATAATAACCTTTCAGATAAATATAATATAGGATGGTATAACGCAGTAACAAAAGGAGGAACAGCAGTAACAGAAAATACAAATGGAGGAAATTTATTCTTAACAGGAAACGCAGATAAAGTAAGAATGTTAACATTGCCAGAAATAAACAATGCGATAGAAAAAAGTGCAATAAATGCTAGTGGTTATACAATTTTAAATTCAGAAGAACCAGCCCCAGGACTATTCAGATTAGACCAATTAAAAAACATAACAGGATTAGAAGATTACGATTACAGTAGCAACGGCTACTACTGGTTGGCCTCTCCGTATAGCAGTGGCACTGGCAATGTGCGCAGTGTGAGCTATAGCGGCTATGTGTACTACTACAATAACGACATCCGTGGGGTCCGCCCAATAATTTCTCTTCGGCTCTGATATCTCCTATAAAGTAGAGAGAGTCAGAAAATGAATTTAGTTATTTAGTATTGAGTGAAGTTTCTGCAGAGTAAAAAAACCGCCGTGTGGCCTACGTCATACGGCGGTTTAGCTGTTTAGCAAGGAAAAAATAGAAAATAAAACAAATGAGAAAAAAGGGAGAAATTTTTTTTGTGTTACATATTGTAAAAATTTAGAATTTAAGATACAATGAAAAATAAAAAGAGGTATGTAATATGTCACAAATTTTAGATGGAAAATTAATTGCAAATAAGATAAAGCAAAATTTAAAAAGAGAAGTAGAACAATTAAAAAGAGAAGGGATTTTGCCTAAACTTGCTGTAATAATGGTAGGAGATGACCCAAGTTCTAAAATATATGTAAAAAATAAAAGCATTGCTTGTGCAGAAATAGGAATAGCTTATGAAGAGTTTTTATTAAATGATAATACAACTATGAAACAATTATTAGAATTAATTGAAAAATTAAATAAAGATAATACTGTTCATGGGATACTTTTGCAAAGTCCAATTAGTAAAGGGCTAGATATTAATGAAGCATTTAAAGCAATAGATGACAAAAAAGATGTAGATGGATTTAATCCATGTAATGTTGGAAAATTATGTTTAGGACAAGACACATTTATATCATGTACACCACTCGGAATTATAAAATTATTAGAAGAATACAATATAAATATAGAAGGAAAAAATGCTGTTGTTGTTGGAAGAAGTAATATTGTAGGCAAACCAATGTTGCAATGCTTATTAAACAAAAATGCGACAGTAACTATATGTCATTCTAAAACAATAAAATTAGAAGATGTAACAAAAAAAGCAGATATACTAGTAGTAGCAATAGGAAAACCAAAATTCATAACAAAAGATATGATAAAACCAGGAGCAGTAGTAATAGATGTAGGAATTAATAGAGGAGAAGACCAAAAATTATGTGGTGATGTGGATTTTGATGAAATATCGCAAATTGCATCATATATTACGCCAGTTCCAGGAGGTGTAGGACCAATGACTATTGCAATGCTTATGAACAATATTGTAAAAGCAGCAAAATTGAAATTATCATAAAAACAATTAAAGTGGGGGTAAAAAGGAGAAAAAATGAATGACTTGAAATACTGGATATGGTTTTCAAGGTTAGAAAACTTAACCCCAAAGAATTTAGTTAAATTATTAAAAAGATTTGAAAATCCAAAAAACATATTTAATAAAACAAAGCAACAATTATTATTAGAAGGAATAAAAGAAAAAATTGTTGAAGAAATTATTAATCCAAAATACAAAGAAAATCTTAATAACTATATAAAATATATGCAAAAAAACAATATAGATATAATTACAATATATGACAATGAATATCCATATAATTTAAAACAAATATACGATCCTCCAATTGTATTGTACACTAAAGGAAATAAACAAATATTAAAACAAAAAGGTTTAGCAATTATTGGTTGTAGATTATGTACTACTTATGGTAAAAACATAGCAAAAAAATTAGCATATAACTTGTCTTTAAATAATATTAATATAATAAGTGGTTTAGCAAAAGGTATTGATTCTTTTGCTCATATTGGAGCACTACAAGCAAAAGGAAAAACAATAGCAGTAGTAGGATGCGGATTAGATAGTGTATATCCAAAGGAAAACACACAATTATTTAATGAAATAATAAAATCAAATGGAGTAATTGTATCTGAATATATTGTAGGAACAAAACCAATTGCTAATAATTTTCCAAGAAGAAATAGAATAATAAGTGGATTATCAGATGGAATAATTGTTGTAGAAGCAAGACAAAAAAGTGGAACATTAATTACTACTGATTTTGCACTAGAACAAGGAAAAGAAATATACGCAGTTCCTGGAAATATTAATAGTTCTAGTTCTTATGGAACAAATGAATTAATAAAACAAGGAGCAAAAGTTTTAACTAAAGTTGAAGATATATTAGAAGATTTATTATAATATTTGAAATTTAAAGTTAAATATAATATAATAATATACATAGGGAGGTTTTATTGTGGAAGAAAAGAAAAGCAATAAAGAAAAAAAAGAAATAGATGCAACAAAGGAATATAAAATAAAAAATAAAAAGCCAAATACAAAAAGAAAAAAAATAATAAAAACTGTTCTAATCGTATTTTTATTAACAATATTAATACTTGCTGGAGTGGCGTTTGGAATTTTATATGGAATTATTAAAGATGCTAAATTAGAAATGGCAGATTTAGCTATAAAATATGAAAATTCTGTTATAAAAGATATAGAAGGAAATACAATTGCAATATTAAGTGGTGACGAAAACAGAGAATTTATAACTATATCAGAAATGTCAGAATATTTGCCAGTTGCATTTGTATCTATAGAAGATGAAAGATTTAATAAACATATGGGAATAGATATAAAAAGAACTATAGGAGCAACAGCAAAATATGCATTAAGTAAAATTGGTATAGGTTCTGCAAATTATGGAGGAAGTACCATAACACAACAAGTAGTAAAAAATATAACACAAGAGAAAGAGAGAACTTGGCAAAGAAAAGTAAAAGAAATAGCAAGAGCATATTATTTAGAAAAAGAGTTATCTAAAGACCAAATATTAGAACTTTACTTAAATTTAATATTTATGGGTGGAAATACAAATATTTACGGAGTAGAAGTGGCTTCTAATTACTATTTTTCTAAAAGTGCAGGTGAATTAGATTTAGCAGAATGTGCATTTTTGGCAGGAATAAACAATACACCAAATAGCTATAATCCTTTTACAGAAGATAATACGATGGCTTTAGAAAGAATAAAAAATAGAACAAAAATAGTACTTGACAAAATGAATGAATTAGGAAAAATAAAAACTCAAGAAGAATACGAAGCAGCAGTTGCAAAAGTAGAAGCAGGTTTAACTTTTACTAAAGGAAAAGTTATTGAAACAATATATTCATATCATACAGATGCAGCAATAATGCAAATTATTAATCAGCTAATGGAGGAAAAAAATTTAAACTATGAAGCAGCAAAGCTATATTTATATGGTGGAGGCTTTACAATATATACTACACAAAATACTGCTATACAAAATGCAATGAATGAGGAGGCTAAAAAAGAAAAATACATAAACACATCAAATGGGCAACAATCTCAAGCGTCGATGACATTAATTGACCATAAAACTGGTTATGTATTAGGTGTAATAGGCGGACTTGGAGAAAAAACAACTTCTTTAGGATTAAATAGAGCAACACAAGCAACTAAACAAACAGGTTCATCAATGAAACCACTTGCAGTTGTGGCACCCGGAATTGATAAAGGCATAATTACTGCTGCAACAGTATTTGATGATGTACCATATAGTATATTTAAAAACTATAGTAATTATAGAGGATTAATTAC
>JAUNSM010000088.1 GCA_030539215.1 Clostridia bacterium | reverse complement strand
GGAATTTCTGGTTTTAATTTTCTTGATTTCTCCATTGCATTAATATATATATTAGAAATTACAAATCCTCTCTTTTGATAAAACTTTAGTGCTTCTACATTATCGTTTGTTGTTACTAATTTTATTAATTTACAATCTTTTTTTATTGCTATTTCTTTTACTTTGTCAATTAGTTTTTTTCCTATTCCAATGCCTTCTATATTACTGTTTAGAGATATTATCTCCATTTCATTGTTGTCATAAATCAAATATGTTATTAAACCAATAATATTATTACCATTATTTAACACTACAAATCCTTCTAATTTAGTTCCATCAATTATTTTTCCTCTAACAATTATGTTTGTACTTTCCCATTCATTTATTAAATACTCGTTTACTCTATTTCTCATATTATTATTTATTTCAATGATTTCATATTTATTGTTGGATTTTTTTAAATCCATATAATAGAAGTACATATCTATGCAATGTAAATCTCCATCAAAAATTTCGTCTTTATGTTTTTTAACAAAAAAATTGTATTCAGTTTTGTAATACTTATCAAATCCTGCTTTAACATAAAAAGGTATATTGTTTTGAGTAGTTCCAACAATCATTTTTTCATATTTATTACTATACATTTGAGCAATTTGTTTAACTAACTTTTTCCCATAACCTCTTCCTCTTGCTTGTTCAACTGTCGCAATATTTTTTAATTCACAGGTTTTATTATCTACTTTGGTTATTATTATTTCTGCCATTATTTTTTCAGCTTCAAAAATTCCATACATATCCGAATTATGTATATATTCATTTACTATCTCTTCGTCTGGATCAGCTTCTAATATTAGGTTTAAATACTCTTCTTTATTAAATATCTGTTTTACTTCTATCATTTTTATCTTTCTCCTCTATTTCTATTATAATATTTATTATGGAATACTTATTATAGCAAGATAATCTTTATCAATATCTTCAATATTAGCTTCTTTTAAATATAACATAATAATCCCTTTCTTTTATTCCTTTAATAATTGAACATTAGTTAATTTGGTATAATCAAGTATTAATTCTTTTTCTTTTCTTTTATTACAATAAGCAAAAATATCTTTTTTAGATATGATTGCTTTATATATATTTCCATTTTCGTTAAACCTTTCGCAAAACCATTTTGCAATTTCTTTATCTAAAGTCCAAGATAAAGCACTTAAGTTATTTTTATTATAATTTGTTACCCCTCGATATACAGTAATTTCATCTTCTAATTTTGAAAAATAATTCAGTTCTTCTTCATTCATTAAAAGTTTTTTTGAAGCCATCTTAAAATAATTTAATAATTCTGCCTTAGATACATTTACATTTTCGCATATATATTCATCAGAAACCCAACTATCTATTAAATTATTGCAAAAATCTTTCATACAAATATAATCTATTGTAAGTTTGAAAAATGCAAGTTTATAAGGTTTTGTAATTAATTGTGTAAGTTTTTTATAATTGTTACAATCTTTTATTTTTACCTTTAATTGATTAATTGCTATATTATAATTATCTTCATTGTCTAAGATATTTATTATTTTACCTGTTTTTTGATTTGTAATAAATGGAGTCTCAAAAAGTGGATGTGATATCAATTCTGGTATATAACTTATTTGTTCTTCTACTCTAATATTTAAAAGATTCTCAGCTATCTTTTTGCATTCGTTTAAGTTTGTTGTTTCTACCATTCTGTATATCCCCCTTTTTTTGTTTTATTGCTATTAATAATTCATTTTCTTTAACTATTTCTTCTTTATAGTTATAATAATACTTTTGTCCTGTTCTAAATACTTTATAATTATTATTTTCAAGTCTTTGTGCAGCTAGAGAAATTAAAGATAATGTATCGGTCTCATTTAAATTTTCTTTTATTCTTAATTCAAAAAAAGTAAATCTTATAAAATCTTCGTTATTATTAATTTTTTCATTAATAAATTCATTTACATATTCCATTGTCATTATTTTCACATCCTATTTTTTTCTTTTTCATATTATATCATATCATTTCAAATAATGTCTAATATAACAAGAAACAAGTAAAACTAGTATATGTCAAGTAAAAGTGGACAATTTTTTCAATAAATAAATATTATCTATATATTAATAATGAAAGAATTGACAAGTATAATAATAATTTTAAACCTATATTATATTCAATTGTTTTTACTCCGTCTTCATTAAGAACACGAAATTTTATTGATAAATTTGTGAAAAACATTGCTATGTCGGTACAACTATGTTATAGTCAAATAAATGGTGACCAAACAAAAGGGTTGGCACTTAAAAGGAGAAAATTATGAATACACTAGAAAAATTGAAAGAATTTATAGGAAAGGAATGGGATAAACTAGTTGAAGATGGGTACTATGAAATGGCAAACTGCTTAATAAACGAATATGATGGACATGAAGAAACAGAATTAATTATTGAAGATAGCCAAAATAGTGGGTATAATAAAATTGCTTATTTAGATTATCCTGACAGTATACAATTTTGTTTTGTACTAGACGAAAACAATATAATTACAAACATTTTTGAAAATTAAAAATAGTTAAACTATAACACAAGGTGTATTTATAAATTCTTGTTTTAAGAAAGAAGAAAAAAATGAAAGAAAGTAGAAAGGCAAATATGATATTTAGTAAAAGTGGTAATCATTCTATAACTACTAAAATAACAATTCCTGTGCCATGGGCTAAAGAACTTGGTTTTACAACAGATAACAGAACTGGAACTTTAGAAATAAACGAAAATAAAATTATATTAAAAAAAGACTAGCACTCTACGCTAGTCTTTAACTTTTTTTATCAACATTCGTGATGTTTTATGTATGCAGCACCGCATTCCCAACAATGTCTTATTCCTTCTAGTTCTTTTTCTGGATATTCGTTCTGGTATTTTTTTATTAATTGTATAATTAAATCTTGTTTCTCGTCTTTAGATTTAACATTTTTTTCCCATTTTTTATGAGTATCATTCCATTTAAAACCCATCTTACATAAATCACTTTTTATTCCATAAGTTGTATTATATTTTCTATTATTACTCTTAAGTATATCTTGATATTCTTTCATATCTTCAATTATTATAGTATTAGTTTTTGCATAGCTTCCAATATATAAATCAAATATTCCTATATCTCTTATTTTACTATATTCTTCAAGTAATCTTTCTTGTGTATTTTTTAATCGTTCTATATCATAACATATTTCAGAATATACATGATTATTTGTTTCTATTTCTATAATATATTTGTCTTGCTCATAATAGTCTTCATATAAAAATACTTTGTAAGATAATTGTTTATATTTCCCTTCATCCAAAAGAGTATATCTAATATCACCTTTTCCTAATTTTCTTTTGGTCTTTTATAGTTTTCAAGTTTGTTTCTATGTTCAATTTTCTTTTGTTTTTTTTCTTCTTCTTTTTTTAATTATTCTTAAAACTTTAATCGAGAACTATCTTTATACTGTATATTAAGATGGTCTAAAAAATTATCTAATTTAATATAACTTCTCATTTCTGTATTTTTTGCTGTAATAACATATCCTTCACCCATCATATAAAAAAGTCTATCGGATATTTGTTTTTTCCCTAAATTATCTTTGAATTCAAATTCCTCAACTTTAATATTCTCGTTAAGAGCTTCATCATATAAAATAAATCCTTCGCTAGTTAATTTAATTTTACAAATATCTTTGTATGTTAATATTTTTTTCTTATCCATTTTTACCTCCTATAAAATTATTTTTCTAATATATTTAGATTACAAATAATAGTAATTAGTAAAAATAAGTTTTTACATTCTATTATATTTAGATTATAATTTTATTAACTAGCAGAGGTTATTGTGTTATATAGCATATCACTCTTTTCATTCTTTTTCAAGAAAAAAATTAAAGTTTTAATTTTATATAAATTGCAATATTAAATGATACACTTTTATAAAAAATTTTTACAATGTAA
>JAUNSM010000032.1 GCA_030539215.1 Clostridia bacterium | reverse complement strand
CTTAAATAAATATTTTTTTAATATCTTTGTTTCACATCATTGACATATATACACAAAAACAATAAAAAAATCTGAGATTACAATTGACTTTTGTAAAAAAATGGTATATAATAACAAATATTTATGGCGACATAGCCAAGTGGTAAGGCAGAAGTCTGCAAAACTTCCATTCGCCGGTTCAAATCCGGCTGTCGCCTCCATTTAGACAAATCACAATAATAATACATAAAAAATGCAAATATAAGGAGGGTAAAACTCAATGAAAATTTATAACTCACTAACAAGAACTAAAGAAGAGTTTGTTCCAATGGAAGAAGGAAAAGTTAAAATGTATGCTTGTGGAATTACAGTTTATGACGATTGCCATATAGGGCATGCAAGACAAGCAATTACTTATGATATGATATCTCAATATTTGAGATATAGAGGATACGATGTTACATATGTTAGAAATTATACAGATGTAGACGACAAAATAATTGCAAGAGCAAATGAACAAGGGATTAATCCCCTAGATTATTCTCAACAAAAGATAGTAGAAGCAGAAGAAGATTTAGATAGACTAAATGTAATTGATGCTGATATTAAACCAAAAGCTTCCGAAAATATTGATAATATTATTGATTTTACTAGTAAACTTATAGAAAAAGGTCATGCTTATGTAAGCGACAGAGGAGATGTTTATTTTTCTGTTAAAAGTTTCCCTGGATATGGAAAACTTTCAAATAGAAATCCAGATGAATTAATAAGTGGAGTAAGAAAAGATGTTGAAGAAGGAAAAGAAGATCCAAGAGATTTTGCATTATGGAAAGCTGCTAAAGAAGGAGAAATATCATGGGAATCACCTTGGGGACAGGGAAGACCTGGATGGCATATTGAGTGTTCAACTATGATTCTACATAATTTAGGAGAAACTATAGATATTCATGGAGGAGGAAAAGACTTAATTTTCCCTCATCATGAGAACGAAATTGCTCAAAGCGAAGCTTTGACAGGAAAACCATTTGTTAGATGTTGGACCCATAACGGATTGATAAAGGTTAATGGACAAAAAATGAGTAAATCTTTAGGAAATTCTTTGACCATAAAACAAGCATTGGAAAAATATGATCCAGAAGTTATTAGGTATGCTATGTTGTCAAAACATTATTCTTCTGATTTAGATTTAAATGAAAGAGAATTTGCTCTGTCTGAAAATCAATTATATTATTTTTACAATACATTAAATAATATTGATATGTTTTTAGCTCAAAATGAAGTATCTGATTCTGAAGTACAGATTGAAGGTAACATTAGTGATAAAATAGAAAGTAATTTTGTTGAAGCTATGGATGATGATTTTAATTCTTCTGCTGCCATTGCACAACTTTATCCAATAAGTAAATTTGCTAATGGATTAGTAAAAGATAAAAAATACCCAGCAGGAACTAGAGCTAAAATTTTAAATGAAATTAAAAATAAAATCAAAAGTACATATTCTATTTTAGGAATTATGCAAGAAGAACCTGTGCAATTTATTAATGAAATGAAACAAAAACATTTACAAAGGCTTAATTTATCAATAGAACAAGTAGAAGAAATGATTCAAGAAAGAACTAAAGCAAAAGCAGAAAGAAATTATGCTGTTGCAGATGAATTACGAAGAAATTTGGATGAAATGGGAATTATTTTAAATGATTCTAAAGATGGAACTACTTGGGATTTAAAAGAGTTATATAATTTATCAGTAGAACAACCAACAGATGTGTCAAAAAAAAATGATACTACTGATTCAAGAGAAACAAGATAAAAAGTAATTAGGGTGTAAAATTTATAGTAAAAAGGGTATTAATTATGAATAATATAGTATTTAGTTGTTTATATATAATAAAAAGTTTATTATGCAGTGATGTAGCATTGCTAGATATATGCTGCGATATATGTTGTGCCCATTAAAAAACAACAGCGAAACACGTTTCGCTGTTGTTTTTTAATTTGAGAGGAGGAGATAGAATTAAATGAAAGATTATATTTTTACGAGTGAAAGTGTAACAGAAGGGCATCCAGATAAATTATGCGATTTTATTTCTGATACTATACTAGATAGATGTTTGCAACAAGATAAAGATTCTAGGGTTGCAATAGAAACTTTTGCATCAAAAAATCTAATAACAATTGCAGGTCAAGTTACAACAAATGCTGATTTTAGCATCGATGAATTAACAAGAAATGTATTAAAAAATATAGGATATGATAATAAAAATACAGATATAGATTATAGAACATGCAAAATTCAAATTAATATAACAAAACAAAGTTCAGATATCGCAATGGGAGTTGATATAGGGGGAGCTGGAGATCAAGGAATAATGTTTGGATATGCTTGTGATGAAACCAAAAGTTTTATGCCTTTTGCAATAGATATGGCACATATGTTAGCCAAAAGATTAACAGAAGTTAGAAAAGAAAAAATAATCGACGGATTAAGACCAGATGGAAAAACACAAGTAACAGTAGAGTATGAAAATGACATACCAAAAAGAATAGACACAATACTTATTTCAAATCAACACGAAGAAACAAAAGATTTAAAAGAATTAAAAAAAGAAATAAAAGAAAAAGTAATAAATGTTGTTATAGATTCTAAATATATAGATAAAAATACAAAGATATATATAAACCCGACAGGAAGATTTGTAATAGGAGGTCCTTTAGGAGATACAGGATTAACTCGGTAGAAAAATAATAGTAGACACATATGGTGGATATAGCAAGCATGGAGGAGGATGTTTTTCAGGAAAAGATGCGAGCAAAGTAGATAGGTCTGCAGCATATATGCTAAGACATATTGCAAAAAACATTGTAGCAAATGGTTATGCAAAAAAATGTGAAATACAATTATCTTATGCAATCGGGATGAAAGAACCATTATCCATTTTTGTAGATACTTTTAAAACAAACATAATTTCTGAAGAAGAATTAATAAGAAAAATAAAAAATAAATTTGATTTGACACCAGATGGAATTATTAAATACCTTAATCTAAAAGAACCTATTTATACTAAGACAACTAATTATGGACATTTTGGAAAACCGTATTTACCTTGGGAAAAAATAATCAAAATTTAGATTATTTTTAATATAATAATAAAAAAATAAGGAGGATGATAAATTATGTTAATGGGATTATGTGTTTTACATATAACAAATTTATGTAATTTAAAATGCAGACATTGTTATGCATCTGCTGGAGAGAAATTTCCAAATGAAATGACTTATGAGGAGATAATTGATATAGTAAATCAATTAAATGATTTAAATATTAATTATATTACATTAAGTGGAGGAGAGCCTTTCGAACGAGAAGATATATTTGATATAATTAAATATATTAGAGAAAAAGATATACATGTAATGATTACATCAAATGGTACATTATTAAATCAAGATATTATGGATAAATTAAAAAAGTTAGATATAGATAGTATTCAAATATCTATTGATTCATATAATCCAGAAATTCATGATGAATTTAGAGGAATAAAGGGCTCATTCAGTAAAGCTATTGAAGGAATAAAATTGTGCAAAGATAACAATATAAAAGTTAGCATAATGTCAACATTATCAGCTATTAATAGAAAAAACATGGATAAATTAATTGAATTGGCATTAAATCTACAAGTAGATGGTTTTGCAATGGAAAGATTTGTACCAGAAGGAAGAGGAAATAATGAAAAAGAAATTTCTATAAATTCAGGAGATTTAAAAGAATGTTTACAAACTTTATACAAATATCAACAAAAAAGTAAAAACTGCTTTTTTACCACTAACGATCCATTGTTCTCATTTGTAAATGGAAGTTATAAACTTGCTTATGAATTAAGCAAAAAAAATCCAAATTTATGTGGAGGATGTTCTCTTGGAAAAATGGCTTTTGTTATAACCCCAGATGGAGAAGTTGGACTATGTACAAGACTATATGAAAGAATAGGATCTATAAGAGAAAAGCCAATAAAACAGATATTAGATGAAAATAAATTGCTAAATAAAATTTGTGATAGGAAAAATTTAAAGGGTAAATGTGGTAGATGCAAATACAAATATATCTGTGGCGGATGCAGAGGATGGTCTTTTCAAACTACAGGCGATTACCTTGGAGAAGATAATTTGTGTTGGTTAAAAGAGGAAGAAATAATATGATGTAGGGAGGTATAAAATGGAAGTTCTAGATGGACCTTTGACTGTAGGATGGGATATAACTCACATGTGTAATTTAAGATGCAAACATTGTTATGCAGCAGCAGGTAAAATAGGAGAAAAGGAATTTTCTTTGGAAGAAATAAAATCAATCGTTGATGAACTAGATAAATTAGGAACTATTCTAATAGCTTTAGCTGGTGGAGAACCGCTAATGAGAAAAGATATTTGCGAAATAATATCATATATAAAAGGGAAGGGAATTGAGATATTTCTAAATACTAATGGAACTTTAATAACAGAAGAAAAACTTTTAAAGTTACTTGAAGCAGGATTAACCCATATTGAAATTTCAGTAGACGGATTAGAAAAGGAACATGATTTTATTAGAGGGGAAGGTAGTTTTCAAAAAGTTCTAAAAACAATAGAAATTTGCCAGAAATACAATGTGAAAGTTGGAATTATGTCAACACTATTTAAACATAATATCGATAAAATACCAGAGTTTATTGATTTCTTTCATAATAAAGAAGTTATAGGTATTGGATTTCTAAGATTTATTGAAACTCGGAAGAGGGGCAAATAACAAACAATTGTCAATAACACCAGAAGAAAGAAAGAGAACAATTGAAATGGTTTATAAAAAGAGATTAGAATATGGAGAACAGTTTTACTTGAAAATAGAAACACCACTTTCTTATTTAGTAGCTGAACAGTATAAGAAATTAATGGAAAAACATCAATACATTAATTTGGCACAGAGAGGATGTGATGGTGGTATCTTATCTTGTCAAATTCTATCAGATGGAACAGTAACTTTTTGTCCACAAATGAATAAGGGTAACTATAATTTACATGATTATTCAATGGAATACATATGGAAAAATGACCCATACTTTAAAATATTAAGAGAGAGAAAAGTAAAAGGAAAATGTGGAAGATGTAAAAACAAATTAACATGTGGTGGATGTAGAATTGATGCTTTCCTTAATTCAGGAGATATTATGGAAGAAGATCCAGGGTGCTGGTTAGAATGTTAAATGAAGAGATGTTTACACCATTGCTAGATTTAAATATTTCATTAAGTAATGAAATTAGAATAGATAAATATATAGAAGTTTTAGAAGATTTTACGCAATTATGGGGTAATGATATACATTTCTTTTCACAAAACATTAGCAAATATAAACATTTAAATGAATTATTACTAACATTGCAAAAATTAGATTTAGCTACATATTCTTTTATTGATGGAGCATTGACTAATCAGTTTAATTTTATAAGTGATAGAACAATAGATTTGTTTATAAAAGGAAATGTAAATGCTTTTGGCTTTATTATTAATGAAAAGCTAATATTGAATAATAGATATGTTGATTACGTTAAGGAACTTACTAAAAAGTTTGCTAATATAGAGACATACTATAAAGTTGATAATACTAATTATATATATATGAAAAATGTTCTTAACTTTTGCATAAAAAATAAAATAAAATTATGTATTATAGATATCGATAAAAAGTCTAAGAATAGAATATATAGAAAACAATATAAAGAAGCTTTAGAAAAGTGGGTATTAGGCAACAAAGATAACAAAATAAAGATATCTTTTGCAGAGTGTCCCTATATTAATATATTTAATAAAGTAAATATCAATATGTTAGGGGGATGTTCGGCGGGTATTACTTCATGTATGATTGATGAAAATGGAAATTTGATCCCTTGTATGTATTTAACCGAAGTTAAATTAGGAAATATCAATAAACAGTCATTAAAAAACTTGTGGAACAATGATTTATTTAATAAACTAAGAAATCGAAATAATTTAGAGGGAAAATGTTCTATATGCAAATATGTAAAAATTTGTGGAGGATGTAGAGCAGAAAGTTATTATAAAACAGGTAATTTATTTGGAGAAGACACCAACTGTTGGATGGAGGTATAAAATGAAAGGGCATATTGATAAATTGTCAAAAAATATTGAATTTGATATAAAAGATAAACCAATAGGAGCAATACAATGGGATTTCATTTGTTCTATTCCAGAAGCTGAACAAAGTATGATACAAAATTACGAAGATGGTCCAGAAAGTATATTTTTATACTTAACATCTAAATGTAGCATGAAATGTAAGGATTGTAATAATAATATTCAAGAATTAGATATAGAAAATATTAGAAAATTAATTGATGAGCAAAGTAAAAAAAGATTGAATTATGTTATTTTAGATGGAGATCCGTTTAAATACCATGATATCCAAAAGATTATTGAAATATTTGAGAATTATAAAATGACATATTCTATAAATACATTCTCAATGCCAACTGATAAGGCATTAAATTATATTGCCAATACTGTAAGTAAAATCCAATTTAAAATGAAGAACATTAATAGTGAAGACGAGTACACAAAAAGAGTAATTAATACATTAAAGAAATGCAAAGAAAAGGGTATTTATACAGCAATAATATTCAGTATAATAGGAGATAACCATACTGAAATAAAAGAAATGATTGATTTTTGTAAAAAGTACAATGTAAGGCAATTCTCATTTTCAAGATTAGATATATGTTATAAAAAGAAAAATCATAATTTTATTGACAAGGATAATTATCTTAAATTATCAGAAACTCTTTTAAGTTTTAGAAAAACAGAAAATAAAATTCATATTACTTCTAATGATGCAATATGGAAAGGTTGCGGAGCATGTTCTACATCGTTAACGATTATGCCAAATGGAGATATAATTCCATGTGCATATTTAAATATTGTATGTGGAAATCTCAAGAAACAAGAAATAGAGAAAGCATGGGCTTCAGAGGTTTTTAAAAACATTAGAGAAAGTAATTTAAAAGGAAAATGTGGAGAATGTAAATATAAATTTTTATGCAAAGGATGTAGAGCATTGCCATATATAAAAGGAAATGATTATTTAGAAGAAGATAAGGGGTGTTGGATATGATAGATAGAAATATAAATAAAGATAAACCAAAAGAAGTTTGTATAGAATCAACAACAGCATGCAATTGCAAATGTAGTTTTTGCTACAATCAAAATAGCTTTGCAAAAGAAGAAAGAAAGAGATTCGAGCTATCAACAGATAAATTTAAATTAATGATAGATAAAATATATAATGCTGGGATAAATAGAATTCGTTTTACAGGTGGTGAACCATTATTAAGAGATGATATTTTTGATCTAGCTAAATATGCTAAAAATAAAGGAATGGAAACAGTTTTAAATACAAATGGTATGCTAATTGATAAAGAAAAAGGAAAAAAGATAGTAGAACTATTCGACATATGCCTAATATCATTTTTTACATGTAATTCAAATTATTTAGACAATATAACAAATGTTAATGGTACATATAAGACAAAAATAGATGCATTAGAAAATATTCAAGGATGCAAACAAATATGGTGTAGTACAATAATCAGAGATCCAAATTTAGCAAAAGATTTACCGAAAATGGAAAAAATTATGAATAAATATAATGTGTTTAATTGGTTTTTACTAAGAACCAATCCTATCGAAAAAAATAAAAATCCACATACTTTTGAAGAAATTGAAGAAATAATAGATTCTATACTAGAAATAAAAAAGAAAACAGGTAGAACTATTAACATAGGAAATCCTATCCCATTTTGTGCATATAAACCTTTAGAATTAGCTGAGATTGTTGATGACGGAGTTCTATATGCGGAAGGTAGAAGTAAAATGGTTGTTGACCCACTAGGAAATATAGTAATTGACTACTGTATTAGAGATAAAATTGGAAATATATTCGAAGATGATATTATAGAATGTTGGAAAAGTGAGAAAATGGAAATTATTAGGGGAAATAATTTGTTGCCAGGTATATGTAAAAAATGTAATTTATTGGATAGATGTTGTGGTGGTTCAAGATTTGCTACAAAAATAATGTATGGAAAATATGGAGAATTAGATCCATTGGCAAGACCTAATAAATACAAGGAGCTTTTATTTAATGAATAGACCAATATTATCAATGATTGTATGTTTATCAAAAAAAAGTTTACCAATCAATTATTATAAAAAACTTTTATACGATTTTTCAAATAATTTTGGTTATCATATACAAATTGATGGAGAACCTTTCCAATACAATGAACTAGATAAATTATTAGAATTGTTGAAAGAACTTAATATTAAGGATGTCGGAATAAGAACTAATGAAAAAATAACACAAAAAGAAATAGATTTAATTTGTAAATATAATATTAGAAGTATTATGTTTAAACATAATAATAAATATTTAGATAATAATTTAAGAATAGCAAAAGAAAATGCGATTTCAACAGAGGTTTCTGTTATATTAGAAAAAAGTGACATAAATAATATAGATAAATTAATTCAACAGTATGAACAAAAAAAAATTAATTTACTTGTATTTGAAAGAAGTATTATAGCTAAATATAGAAATACGAATTATGATCCACTGGAACCAACAGATTATGAAAATGTGATGAAAAAAATTTTAAAATACAATTTAACTAATCAAAAGTTAGGTATAGCAATAAGTCATTGCCCAAACAAAATATTATTACATAACAGTGAAAAATATGTAGAAAATGTTGGAGGATGTTCAGCAGGAATTATATCATGTGCTATAAATAAAAATGGAGATATAATACCATGTCTGCCATTATTCAAAGTTATATTAGGAAATATAAGCAGTGATTCAATAATTGATGTTTGGAATAATTCTAGTATTATAAAACAATTGCAAAATAGAAAACTGTTAAAGGGAAAATGTGGAGAATGTGAATTTATTAATTCATGTGGTGGTTGCAGAGCAGAAAGCTATTATAAATTTAATTCTCTATTTAATGAAGATATCACTTGTTGGAAGGAGTGAAGGAATGAAAAAAGTTAAAATAACTATAAAAAATTTTTATACAAGAGAAATAATGAATAAAAAGAATATAGAAACATTTGCTAAGACTTATAAAGAATTGATAGAGGAATTAAAATATGAATTACAGGAAATTATTATATTCGATGAGATTAATAAAGAATATATATCTGAAAATAATATAATTGTTGATGAATCAGAAATAACTATAATAAATGCGGATGGTCAAGGAAACAGTATTGCCAATAAATATAAATAAAAGTGGAGGTAAAAATGATAAAGTGTTCAATGTGTAATAATAACTCAATATATTTTAATACGATATGTAATAAAGAATATTGTCAAAAGCATTTTAGCGAATATTTTGAGGGAAGTATTAAAAAAAATATTCAACAATTAACAAAAAAAGCACCTAAGTTAGCTGTTTATTATTCAGGAGGAAAAGATAGTGCAGTAATACTATATGTACTTAAAAAGGTCTTAAAGTATGATGTTGTAGCAATTACTGCTGATTTAGGGTTACCACAATATTTTGAGAAAATAGCAGATTTAGGTAATAAAATATGTAATGAACTTGGAATAAAATATTATAAAGCACAATTAAAACATATAATTGGTGTTGATATAGGGGAATTAATTAAAGAGAAAAATCCACGACTTGCTTGTCATTATTGTGGAGAAATTAGAAATATTGCTCTAGATAGAGCAAGTAGGAAACTAGATGTAGATGCGGTAGTTTCTGGGCATAATCGTGATGATATTACAAGATTCTTACTAAATAATTATTTGAAAAACGATATATTTAGGCTAATGGAGTTTGCAAGTAAAATTTATCCAAGAGAAGATATTGTAAAAATGATTAATTATAAAAATCCAATTCAGCTTAAACCTTTAATATACTTAAGTGAAAAAGAAATTTCTTTATATTGTTCTATTAAAAATATAGAACTAACTACTGCATGTTGTGGATTCGGAGACAAAAACAAAAGTGATATGCAAGGATGGAGAAATGACTTGACATACACTATTAATTATTTAGAGCAAAAATATCCCGGATATAGTTTAGATTTGATAAATAATTTTGAAAACAATTTATCTACTATTTTTAATGAATACATAAAAAGTAATCCAAAAGTTTTTAAAGAAAGGCAATGCGTATTTTGTAAAAAGAGTATGAATACTGAAGAGAAAGATGTTTGTTTAATGTGTAAAAACTGTGCAGAAGAAATTGGTTTAAAAATTGATGAGCAATTTTCTGTCACACTGATATAATAATTGATTTTAAATTTGGTTTATAAGTATATCCATTAAAAACTTAAATAAGGGTAATAGGAGGAATGTAGTATGAACTTAAAAATTGATGACCTATTTATTTCTGGATGCTGCTGTAATGGAAATTTATTATAGTAGTATGAAAATTACCTCCAATGGTAAATTGGAGGTAAACCCTATTTTGATTGAGGATAAAATGGAAGAAGATTTTGTAGATATATTAAATAAAATTTTATATGAATTAGATTTTTACATAAATTATAAAATAGAATATATAAAAGACAAATATAATTCATTATATGTTAAAAAATACTTGAATGATTTTATAATATATGTGGATATAGAAGAAGTATTCAATAAGGATATAGATTTGGAGATACTTCTTTATCATGAAATTTATCATTTAAAACAATTTTTAAACAACTTTCCTATGATTGTTAGTATCGATAAAGCATTTTCCATAATACAAAATATAGTTACTGATTTGTATGTTGATATAAAACTAATTGAAGATGATTACTATGAAAAGTCCGAGAAATTATTTCTTTATCGAATAAATAATATTAAAGAAGTAGTAAAAAAATCTTTAGATGATGATGATTTATATAGAATTGCATTTGTTTTGTTTGAGCTAAATAATATTTTTATTAGACAAAAAATTAAGTTAGAACAAGAAATAAATAAAATTAGTAAAATAGCTCAAAAAGAAAAGATATATATTATATATGGCATTATTTTAAAAAACTACAAAGATCCAACCAAACTATATTACGAACTAATAAATTTTAAAAATCCAAAAAAGAAAATAATTTCTTTTAATGAAAAAATAATAATATGAGAGGAGAAAAGACAATGGAAGAGAAGTTAAACATGATACCTGTAAAAAGCAATATTAGAATCAAGAAAAAGGATGACGATTATGTAATTTTTAATTTAGAAACAAGCGGATTTCACAGAATTACATCAGATGTAAATGAGATATTAGAAAAGTTAGATGAAAAAATGACAATAAAAGAATTGGCAGATTATTTTGCACAAAAAAGAGATTTAGAGTTGGATAAATTCCAAGAAGAATTATTAAGTTTTTTTAATGAACTAGAAATAAGAAAAATAATAAAATTTGAAAAAGCAAGTTGATTTTTAAAATAATGCATAAAGGAAAAAACAAAGTAGAGAAATATTTATTTTATAAATATTTCTCTATTAATTGTTTTATTTGTGCAAACGAAACATCAAAGCAGTTTTTATTTATCAAGTCTATGTTAAATATTTGGGATAAATCTGACATGTTTAAACGAGTGGATAATTTACAAAACTGTTTAATATTTTCATTAAAACTCTTTAAATCATTTTTTTTATATTTATCAAACAATAAAAAGGCATAAAGGATGCCAAATGAATAAGGATAATTATAATAAGGTGTATATATTGAGTAAAAATGAGGTTTATAAACCCATAAATATTTATCAATATAATTAGAATTATTATAAATTTTACTTTGAATAGAAATCATTATACTATTTAAATATTCTGAAGTTATTTTAGTGGGACTTGAAACTAATAAATTAAAAACTTTATCTTCAAATAAAAATCTAGTAAAAACGTCTAATATAGCCTGAATTATATAGTTAATAAAATAATTTAGAATACAAAAAGTTTCATGTTTATTTTTACTAGTTTTTATTAAATTATTTAAAACTAATAATTCACAAAAAGTTGAAATTATTTCACAGGTTGATGTAGGAACATTAGAATTTAATGGGGATTGAGAGTTCATAACTATATAGTTTTGATATGCATGACCTATTTCATGAGCAATACTAAAAATATCTTTAATATTGCCTGAGTAATGTCCAACAATTCTGCTTTCTTTTAAATCTATAATTTTCAAATGACAGGAACCAACAATTTTATTTTTATCATTACAAATGTCTATATGATTATTTCTAAAAATATTTTTAGCCACACAAGCAAGTTCATCACTGCAATAAGAAAAAGAATTAATAATTATTTCTTGAATTTCAAAATATGAGTATGTACGAAGTATAAAAGAATTTTTAGGACAAGATTTTAAATAATTATCAAAAACACCTTTATTAGATTTTATAATGTTTAATAAATTATTAAATTGTTTCATAGTAAAATTAGAAGATAAAATTGACATTTCTAATGGGTTTGAATATTTATTCTTTTTCGAAACATTAATGGTTTCTTTTTTTATATTTAACATTAAATTTGCAAATTCATTTTGATTTTTAGCAAAATACTGTTCTCTTAAATCAAAATATTCTTTTTTAAGATTATATAATTCAGAGTTGTTATTAAAATCAAAGACAGTCAAATTAATGGGCAGTGTAACGTCTCTTATATTAATTTTAATTCCAGAGATTAATTTTTGATATTCTTTTTCTAAAAATAATTTACCCGAATCGTTTATCTGCATGTTAGCAGAATTTAATAAGTTTATCAAATATTCTTTATGTTCAAGAATTAAGTCAGACCTTAAAGCATAGTCATTAATTATAGAATAAGACAATTTATTAGAAATATTTTTTTCATATTTTTTAAATTCTAAATCCAAAGACTCAATTTGAACATTTAATGAATATGCATTGGTATCAGTTGTATTTAAATACAGATGTAAACGGGCATAAGCAAAAAGCTTATCTGTTAAAGTAATTATTTTATTAGAAATAATTATGAAGTTGCTCAATAAATCTATATTTAAATCATTTTCTAACAAGCATTTTAATTCACATAGCAAATTATTTACTATATTAATATCATCATTAATTTTACTAGATGAAAATCCATTATAGATTTTATTTAAATTTAAAGTATCTATCATAGTATCAATCCTAACATATTTTAAATTATTCACCAGTAAAATATGATTTTACTGGTGAACAAAATTTAGAAAATATCAAAGTTTATAGACATTTATAGCATTTCTGTATAATATCTTTTCCTTATCTTTATCTGATATTGGAAGAGATTGAACAATAGCTAATTCTGCTTTAGGTAACCCCCATGCATAGTCTGAACCGAATAGTATTTTGTCAATAGAAACATATTTTAATACGGTTTTATAAATGTCTTGAGGACTTTGAATACTTTCTCTGATAGGAGCCGCAATTGCGAAGTCTTTTGAGTTAAAAAGCATATGACTAGGACAAACATCCAAATACAAGTTTGGAGAATCATTTACAGCTTTTAAACTATCAATGTCTAAACGGCATGCATGAGCTAAAATAACTATGCCTTTATGACGTTTAGAAAATTCTATTGCAAATTTAGGATGATCATATTTTCCAATTCCAGTATGAACTAAGATAGGTAATTCTGTAGGAATATCATCCAAATCATCAATTGAACGATAGTTTGTTTGAGGATGGATTTTATACCCAACAATAGGATAATTTTTCTCATAAAATTGAATTTCGTTTGCAATGGTATTATTCGAAATATTTAAGTAAATCATAGGATATAATGTATTGGGAAAATTTGTTGTTTGCTTTAGTAATGCAATATTATATTTACGAAGAGGATCTTCCCCTTTGTATATTATAGTACCACATTTTAAACATTGCAAAGTAAGACTATTGCTACTAGAATCAACTGTTGAAACTGGATGAATGTTTTCGTACAAACATCCTTTTTTGCACTTTTCCACATTGAAATTTTTTGAATAATAACCACAGTGCTGTGTACAGTCATTTGGGCATGAAAACTCACTGATTTTAGGATTCAAACATACGATAGCTTTATAATCATCTGGATAAGATGATACAAAGTTACTGATTGATAATCCGTTAAAAAAGTAAAATCCATTTGTTGATGTGTTTAAGTGCGAATGTGTATCGATAATCATAACTATGCTCCTTTCAAAAAAATATATATAAAATTATATCACTGATTCACGTAAAAATCAATGATATAAAAATACAAATAAGTTATACATAATTTTATTACAGTTGCAAAATTATTTAACTAATGATAGAATAATAAAAAAGTTTATGTGGGGGAAAAATGAAAACATTCTACAATCTTACTGATCAGCAAAGAGAAATTTGGAATATTGAGCAGTATTATAAGAATACAACGATTAATAATATAAGTGGAACACTTATTATTAAGCAAAAAGTAGATTTTGAAAAGTTAAGAAAATCTATTAATATTTTTGTACAAAAAAATGATTCTTTTAGAACAAGAATTCTTATAAAGGATGGAGAACCAAAACAATTAATAAAAGAAAATCTACAATTTAGTATTAAAGAAGAGAATCTTATCAATAAAGATGAATTAAATAAAATAGAAAATGAAATAGTTTCAACCCCATTTAATTTAATAAATTCTAACTTGTTTGAATTTACAATTATTAAATATAATGATGGAACAGGTGGATTTAATGCAAATGTACATCATATAATTTCAGATGCATGGACTATGAGCTTGTTAATAAATCAAATTATAAACATTTATGAAAAATTAATAAACAATGAAGAAATAGAAGAAGATATATCTCCATCATATCTGGAAAAAATAACTTCTAATGAAGAATATAAAAAAAGTGAGAAATATATTAAGGATAGGGAGTATTGGGAAAATACATTTAAAGATATTCCAGAAACTGCTTGTATATTACCTTATATGTGTAAAGAACAAAATTTAGATGCTAAAAGAAAAGAATATACTGTTGAACAAAATTTATCACAAAAAATAGGAATTTTTTGTGAAAGAAACAAAGTATCTATATATAGTTTCTTGATGTCAATATATAGCTTTTATTTATCTAGGGTATCAGGAATAGAAACACCAATAATTGGGACTCCAATATTAAATAGAAAAAATTTTAGAGAAAAAAATACTACAGGTATGTTTGTTAGCACTATAACTAATAAAATAAATGTTAATAATGAACTAAAGTTTATAGACTTCTTATTTATGACAGCTAAAACGCAAAGAGAAATATTTAAACATCAAGAATTCGGTTATGAAGGTATTTTAAAACTTATTAGAAAAAGACATAATACATCAGCAAGACTATATGATGTTATGTTGTCATATCAAAATGCCAGAAATAATAGTGATAAATCAAAAATATCATATGAAACTAATTGGATTTTTAATAATTATTTACTAAACAGTTTATTAATAAACATATATGATATGGATAATACAGGGAAATTAAAGATTTTTTATGATTATCAAAAATGTAAATTTCTTGATAAAGATATTGACAATATTCATAAAAGAATATTACATATATTTGAGCAAGTGGTTTCAAATGAAAATATCAAAATAAACGATATAGAAATAGTAACATTAGATGAAAAGCAGAAACTATTATTTGATTTTAATAATACAGAAAAACACTATGAAAAAGATAAAACAATACATCAATTATTTGAAGAGCAAGTGAATAAAACTCCAAACGAAATTGCAATTGTATGTGGGAATAACCAATTAACATATAAAGAATTAAATGAAAAAGCAAATCAGTTAGCACATTATCTAAGAAAAAATAAAGATATTAGAAAAAATGATATTATAGGGATTATGATAAATCGTTCTCTTGAAATGATTGTTGGAATTATTGCAATATTAAAGTCAGGAGCTGCATATTTACCTCTTGATCCAGAATATCCTGAAGACAGAATTATATATATATTAGAAGATAGCAGCGCAAAAATGGTATTAGTAAACAATACTACAGAAAATATGATTTCAAAAAAAATAGACAAAACAAATATTTCTTTAGAAAACAGTCTTTTTACAGATGAGTCAAAAGAAAACTTGAAAAATGTCAATATTGCAACAGATTTAATATATCTTATTTATACGTCAGGTTCTACTGGAAACCCAAAAGGAGTTATGTTAAATCATAAAAACATAAATAATTATATTTGTGGTTTAAAGGAGAAAATTGATTTTTCTGAAGATAAAACAATGGTATCCATTACAACGATTTGTTTTGACATTTTTGTAACAGAAATATGGGCTACTTTACTAAACGGAATAAAAGTGATATTAGCAAATGAAAATGAACAAAATATACCAAAATTATTAAGTGAATTATGTGAGGAAAATACTGTTAATATGATTCAAACAACTCCTTCACGATTTGATGTTTTGATAAATAGTGATAGCTGTGAATTCTTAAAAAACATGAGCGATATTTTAGTAGGAGGGGAATCTTTAAATGATAGTCTGCTATATAAACTTAAATCACTAACAAAAGCAAATATATATAATATGTATGGACCAACAGAAACATCAGTATGGTCTACAGTTAAAGAACTTACTAAAACTAATGAAATTACAATTGGTAAACCTATTATAAATACGCAAGTATATATATTAGATAAAAGTAAGAGATTATTGCCACCTAATATTATAGGAGAGATATATATAGGTGGAGATGGGGTGTCTGATGGATACTTAAATAGAGAAGAATTAACGAAAGAAAAATTCGTACAAGTTCCTTTTGCTTTAGAGAAAATATATAATACTAATGATATAGGATATGTAAAAAATAATGGCGAGGTAGTACATTTAGGAAGATCTGACTTTCAGATAAAAATAAATGGACATAGAATAGAATTAGGGGAAATAGAAAATGTAATACTAAAATTCAAGAATATTTCTAACTGTGTAGTAATTGCAAAAAAGAATGAATATGGCAAAGAAAGTATTTATGCCTATTATACAGCAAAAGAAATAATAAACATAACTATTTTAAGAGAATTTTTACAGAATAAATTACCACAATATATGATCCCACAATATTTTATGCAATTAGAAGAATTACCATATACTCCAAATGGAAAAATAGATAGAAAGAAACTCCCAGATATAAAGATAAAAAGTAAAGAATGCATACAAAAGGCTAATACTGA
>JAUNSM010000087.1 GCA_030539215.1 Clostridia bacterium | reverse complement strand
AGGATAATATAGGATTATCCTTTCCAGTATTATGAGGATATGATATGAAAGAACAATATGATTTCGCGTTTTCTTTTGCAGGAGAAGATAGAGCATTAGTAGAAGAAATAAAAGAAGGAATAAAAGGCTTTAATATTTTCTATGATGATGATTATCAAAGTGAATTATGTGGAAAAGATTTATACAGCCATTTAAGAAATATATATAAAAATCATTCTAAATATGTAGTTTGTTTTTTATCAAAAAATTATAAACAAAAAATATGGACTAATCTAGAATTTTCAGCAGTTAAAGAACGGCTTATGGCAACCTTTTTTGCTTCTGATTTTTTAATTCCGATTATATTAGATGAAGATGCTTATTTAGAAGATATTCCTTCCTTTATTGGATTATATAGACACAAAAATGTCCGAGATACAATTATGCTACTTAAAACAAAATATGAACAATCTTTAAATGAAGATTTCTATCTGGATAATATAAGATGTTTTGGCAATTATTTACTGCAGGAAACTTCAAACAAAATATGTTCAAGAGGGATTTCGACCATATATAACGATGATTATATCATAATAAATAGAAATACAGAGGAACAATTATTTTTTTTGGTACCGGAAGAATTTTCTAATTTACCTTGCCTTTTATTATATGAAGGCAAGAAAAATAATCCACCATCTGCAATGATTACATGGAAACGTGGCGCAAATATAGTATTTTCATGGAATGATTTTACCGTTTTATCAGAAAATACAGAAGAAGACATCACTCTTTGCAAACTAATCCATATCATAGAACACTATTTATTAAACTGTGAAAGGTAATACTATATGAATATCGAAATTATCTGTAATGAAAAGGGAAGCGGCAAAACAACATATGCGTTAAAGACATATATCCCATATAAATATTTTAATAAAGATACAATTAATGAATTTGAGGAAAATAAGGAACTACGAAATCGAAACTGTATAATTGATTCTGTAGATAGTATTCCTGAATCAATTTTTAATTCAACTATGAATAGAATTGTTTTGACAGAGTGGAAATCGATAATTTTTATCTTTGATCTTGTAAAAGAACAACTTACAGAGTGCCCAAATTTCAATATGATATGGAATTGTGGGATTATACCAAGAAATTACAGATATACTGATTTTATTGTAAGCAAAGAGGAGTTTTATATTTTTTTTCAAACGTATTATCCTGAATTAAATTATGATACATATAATAATATTTTAGATATCACAAATTATAATTTCAATAAAATAGATCGCTTAATGATTCTTAATCATTTACATTCCGATAATTTTGAAAGAATCGATATAAAAGCACTTGCAAAATATGTTGACGAATTTGTAAAAATTAAATATAAAGATATTCCGGATGCAGATGTATTATTGCAAAAAGCATCCCTTATTGGTGAACAATTTTATTGCGAAGCATTAGAATCCTCCATTGGATTTGGATACGAAGCCGCTTCAAGTTATATGAAACAAATGGATTCTATGCATGGATTTATTAGAAGTTGCATAGATGTAAATTCGAAATACGAGTTTACTTCTCGTGATATATATGAGGGAATTTTTGATAATATTCCTAGTGAAAAAAAGATATGTTGGACAAAAATACTTTTACAATACTATAAAACTCAATATGAACATTGTACAGAAATTACTTGCCAGACAATAATTTTGAATCAATTAGATAAACTTTATAAATTGCTGCCTACATATATTTCAGAACGAAAATCTTTATGCTTTTTACGACTTTATCATTACAGAAAAGCAGGGCGCCCATATGATGCATTAAAAGTGACAGACGAAATAATAGATGAGTTAGCATGCGCTATAAATCCGATAGAACACGCCTTTCTTCAGAATTATCAAGCAAAAACATTAATGCAACTTGGAAAATATGAGCAAGCCTTAAAAATATTGAAATGTATTCATAATTCAGAAAAATATGCAGGAAGTAAAATACTTATAAAGTATTATTATGCATATTCTTTATTTCAAACTGGCAATATAGACTTGTCGTATACCACTGTTATGGAGATAGTTGATTATTTAAAAAATACATCTGGTTCAAATACACATTCGCAAAAATTATTTTGTATGACATATTCCTTAGTAGCTACAATACAAAACCACTTAGACTTAGATGATAACGGAATAAGATATTTTCATTTGGCATTGAATAATGCATTATCAAAGCTGGAAGACAAAAAATACTTTTTTGATATTTTGAAAAAATGTGATATTTTCTATGAATATGAGGACATTAAAACGAATCTGGAGAAATGTATTCAATTTTATCAACAACATGATTATTGGGAGTCAGCAGGAGAAGCTTGCTCCAATCTCGCTACAGAAATGATGTTTCAGGACAGTGCAGATAAAAATAAGATCAAGCAATATTTTGAAAAAGCCATATCCTACTTTTCTGGGAATGACAACGAACGATTGGCATATGCAAAAAATAATTATGGCATATACTTTGTTATAGTCGATAATGATGTAGATAAAGGACTTAAATATTTTAAAGAAGCATTATTAGTTGGGCTTACTGATTTTACCTATATGAGCATATATCTGAATATTTGCATGTGTTATATGCTGTTGAAACTTGTTGAAAGCGATGAATTTGACAATGCATATACTCACTTTAACTTTGCGAAAAAGAAACTCAATCAACGCCAACATGCTTCCAAATATGAGAATATATATCAAAAAATTTTAAATGTTCTTATTGATGAATACAATGGAAAAAATGTTGGGTTGGATTGTGAAAAAATTTTAAATACAATGAATGTTGATGCTTTTTTTGTGCCACTCTTAAAAGGCATTATAAAAAGGAACCGTAATCAAAGCGATTCCTTCTATAATGATAATGCTTTTTTCTATACAAGAATGAATCAGTTACACTGTTTTCTGGCCGAGTTTAGATTTTGGGAATAGATAATCTTTTACATGCTATTTCAACAATTAACTGTACAGTTTCAGCATATGTATATCCATTTCTCTCACCGACAATATCAAAAGCTCCGCCTTTAAACAATGCCGGCAGCGGATTTGCTTCAATAAAGTAGATGTTGTTGTCGGAAGATAAACGAAAATCAAATCTACAAAAATCCCTGCATCCTATTGCCTTAAATAGTGTTTTTACAGAATACTCAAAAGAAGCCTTAGTTTTATTATCAAGATTTATTATGATGTTACGATAATCGCCATACAGTTTCCAGTTTGTATCAAGCCAAAAATCATCACTTTTTTGGACATCTACAGTTGTAACATCCCAGATTGCATTTGGAGTAGTATCGATATAGGGGATCGTTATTTCTTTACCAAAAATAAATTCTTCACATAGAATATCTGTGTGATATGATGCTAATAAGTTATTTATTTGTTCTAGCGCATTCTCTTTTTTGTTGCAAACAGATATTCCGGAACTGTTTCCTTCAAAATTTGGTTTCAAGATTATTGGGAAATTTAACTCATCTAATTGCGAAACAATGTTCTCATAAACACTCGGATAATAGATGAGAATACTTTTGGGCGTTCGGATGCCATAATGTTGTGCCACAACTTTCATGAGATATTTATTTAACGTTAATGAAAGACCGAAAGAATCGGTTCCTATGTAAGGAATATTATGCGCTTCTAATAAAGCTGGAATGATACCTTCTCTGTTTCGTGAAAAAATACCTTCTACTGTATTATATACAATATCGCAGTTTAAGCTGTTATTTTTCAAAAGTTCTAGAATTTTTTGAGCATTTCCAAGTAATGTAACATCGTATCCTACTTTTTGAAGTTCATTTTGTAATGATAAGATGGATTGGTTATCTGCAAAATCGTTATATATCTCATTTGAAATGTTGTACATATCTTTTGTATCGTATGCAATTCCAATTTTCATGAATTTTCTCCTTCGCATATTACGCAAGGATAATCCTATATTATCCTTTATTGTAGGTGTTGTTCAGTAGCTCGTTTTAC
>JAUNSM010000031.1 GCA_030539215.1 Clostridia bacterium | reverse complement strand
ATTATTAATAAATATAATATTTTTACCATTTAGTTATGCTACAGATAGAATTTCTGCAGATGATATTTTTAAAGCAGGAGATGATTTTTTAAGTGTAGGAAAAGATACTTCAGAAGCTATTAATACAGAAGCACTAGATAATACATCATCAACAATATTTAATATATTACTTGCAATAGCTATATGTGTAAGTGTAATAATTGGAGCAGTATTAGGCTTTCAATTTATTTTAGGAAGTGTAGAAGCAAAGGCAAAGGTTTCAGAAGCATTAGTACTATATATAGTTGGATGTTGTATAATATTTGGAGCTTTTACAATATGGAAAGCAGTTGTAACTATAGGAAATGATGTGATTGTAGAACGACAATCTTCAACAGTGGATAAGTCAAGTAGTGATAATGAACAATCTGGAACACATAAGTCAAGCAGTGGAGCTACACATGGTGGAAGTAGTGGTAAATTTTGATTAATCATAATGAATTTGTTTTTAAAGTTTTCTCAAAAAAGAGAAATTTTATATAAATAAAAAAAGAGAGAATGGAGGATAAATAATGAAAAAATCAGTTAAAATAATATTCGCATTAATAATAGCATTTATGTTAATTAGCACAATTTCAACAATATGTTATGGCTTTGAAGGAGGAAAAGTAGGAACAGTAGATATACCATCAGCACAATCAGCATCTACTACTGACATTGCTGCAAAAGCAGCTAAAATTATAGCTACATTAAGAAATATTGCAGCTATTGCAGCAGTAATTATTATTTCAATATTAGGTATAAAATATATGATAGGAAGTGTAGAAGAAAAAGCAGAATACAAAAAATCTTTTATACCATTAATTATTGGTGTAGTAGTAGTAGTTCTAGCATTACAAATTGCAAATGTAATATTTAATTTAGCATAATAATAAATAACAAAAACGGTTTTCTTTAAAAAGAAAACCATTTTTTTATTACAGCAATATTACATTTATATGAAATTAATGTTTTTTCTGATAAAATATTACAATTCAAAGCGTTTTTTGATATAATATATATAATTATAATTGTACAAAGGAGGAGTTGTATTGGCTACACACCAAATACCCAGAAATGTTTCAGGAGAAGGAAGAATTTTATTCATTTTTTCAACAAAAGCATTAATTTATTCAGTAGCTCGGCGGAGGATTAGGATATTTAATATATTTACTAATTTCTATTATTAAATCTAGCTTTATTATAGGTATAATAATAACAGCATTTTTTGCATTAATTGGTTTTGCAATAGCTACATTTAAAGTACCAGAATCAACGGCATTTTCAGTTACAAAAAAAACTGGAGGAGAAGCTATTGACCAAGTAATACTAAGATATATTAAATTTAAAAATAAAAAAAATAAAATATATGTTTATACTAAGGAGGAAAATAATAATGGAAATTAATGATATTTTAGTTATATCTTTATCAATATTAATAATAGTAATATCAGTATTAGGTTTTATATATTGGATGTTATCTAGAAAAGAAAAAGCAAATAAAAATAACAAAACAGAAAAAGCAGAAAAGACAGAAAAAAAAGAAAACAGCTCTACAACCACTGTAGCAAAGCAATACACAAAAATGTCTATATTTGATTTTATGGAATTTGACACAATAGAAGATAACATGATAGTTCAAATGGATGGAAAAAAATATTTAATGATAATAGAATGTGAAGGAATAAATTATGATTTAATGTCTGAAATAGAAAAAAACTCTGTAGAACAAGGGTTTATTCAATTTTTAAATACATTAAGACATTCAATTCAGTTATATGTACAAACAAGAACAATTAATATAGAGAGTAGTATAGAAAATTATAATAATAAAATTAGACAAATAAAATACGAATTAGAAAAAAAACAAAACGAATATAATAAAATGCTTCAATTTGGAAGTTATGATAAAGAAGACTTAAATAAAATAAGGCTAGAGGTAGCAAGAATACAAAACATGTATGATTATGGTGCAGATGTTGTAAAAAATATAGAAAAAATGAGTTTAAATAAAAATGTATTAAGAAAACACTATTACATAATAATACCATATTATACTGCAGAATTAGGAAATGATTTATTAGGTAAAGAAGAACAAAGAAATATGGTATTTTCTGAATTATATACTAGAGCTCAAACAATTATTAGAACTCTTTCTGCTTGTAGTATGAAGGGAAGAGTAATGGATTCAGACGCAATAGCAGAATTATTATATGTAGCATATAACAGAGACGAAGCAGAAATTTTTGGAATAGATAAAGCACTAAAAGCAGGATATGATGAACTATATAGTACAGCTCCAGATGTGTTAGATAAACGTATGAAGGCAATTAATACAACAATAGAACAAAAAGCTATAGAGATGGCAAGAGAAGTAATAAATGAGGCTAGAACTGATAAAGAAAAAATGATAGCGAAAAAAGAAAATAATTTTGATGAATTAGTTGCAAAAATGGCAAAGTTAATAATTAATCAAAATGAAGAATATATTGGAAAAGACATTGCAAAAGAGGCAATAAAAAAGGTTAGTAAAAAAAATACAAAAGAGGAGGTAGTGAAAAATGAAAAAAAACAAAAGACTACAACTAGAAGAGTTACAAAATAACACTATAGAGCCAGAAATGCGAATATTAAAAAAGAAAACTTTAAAAGAACTAATTGCACCATCGGGAATAGATGCTTCAAATATAGATCATCTAGAAATAATTTCTAATGCAACAAGATACGCCAGAAGCTTTTTTGTTTCAAGTTTACCACGTATGTGTACTTTTCCAGAATTATTTAGGGATATGTATTTATTTGGAGACACTAATACTTCTATATATATAAATCCAATCCAAGAAGCAATATCACAAACTAGTTTAAATAAAGTAATTAATCAGTTAGAAACAGAAAGATTAGTTGCTGCAGATAGAGGAAATATAAATAGAGAAAGTGTAATTGCTCAAAAAAGGCTTGAAGCAGAGGAATTAAGAGATGAGATAGCAGCAGGTTTTAATAAATTATTTGAAGCTTCAATAGTAACTACATTATTTGCATATAATTTACAAACATTAGATGCTTATACAAAAATGTTATCAACAGAAATGTCAAAAAATCTAGTGGGAATAAAAACTGCATGGGCTATGCAAGAAGAAGCATTTAAATCTAATGTACCATTAATGAAAAATACAATAAAAAAGGTTCATACATTTGACCGTAAATCAATGGCAACAGTTTTTCCATTTACCACATCAGAAGTTGGTCATTTAACAGGAATACCATTAGGATTTAATAAACAAACAGGAGTGCCAATATTATTCGATAATTTTCATTCATCACTTACAAATTATAATATGGTTATATTTGCAAAATCTGGTGCAGGTAAATCTGTTACAATGAAAACATTAATTTCGAGGTCTGCAGTTTTAATGGGAATTGAAAGTTTAGCATTAGATGCAGAAGGTGAATATTCAGCAGTTGCAGAGGCATTGCGGAGGAATTAATATAGTAATAAGCCCAACATCTAAAACCATTATAAATTTATTTGATATAGAAGTAGAAAATATAAAAGATGAAATAACAGGAAAAGAAAGACCAATTTTAAATGTAGAAAATAAAATAGAAGATGTTACACAAGCATTACTTACAATGGCAAGAGGTAGCACAAGAAGTGAAGAGGTAAATGAGCTTACAAAACAAATAATTGCAGAAGTAATTACAGAGGAATATGCTAAACTTGGAATTAATTCAGATCCAAATAGTTTATATGAAGCTTCTAAAGATAGTTTTAAAAGAGAAGGATTATATAAAGTAAAAAAACAAATGCCAACAATAGGTTCATGGTACAAAACTTTAATAGAAAAAGCAAAAGAAAATAAGGATGCAAATTATCAATTTCATTATAGTTATTTGCTAAAAGTTATGAAACAATACATAAGAGAATATAATGGCCAAATGGCATATTTTGATGGACAATCTACATTTGAGTTATTAGAAGGAGCAACATTTATTAATTTAGACATATCGCAATTAGAGGAAAGATTTGCAAGACCACTTGCACAACAAATATTGTTATCTTGGATTTGGGAAAAATATGTAAAGAAAAATAGTGAAGATAGAGCAAAAGCAAGTAAAAAAAGAGTTTTAGTAGATGAAGCATGGATGCTATTACCATATCCAGAAGCTGTAGACTTTTTAAACACAATGGCAAGACGTGCAAGAAAAAGAAATGTATCTTTAGCAATAATTTCTCAAAGATTTCAAGACTTTTACGAGAGACCAGAAGCTCAAGCAGTTTTAACATCATCAGACACAAAGCTATTTTTAGCACAAGATAAATCAGAAATACAATATTTAAAAGAAGTATTTAAATTAAGCGAAGGAGAAGCCAACTTTTTAGTAACTTGTTTAATAGGAGAAGGACTTCTAAAAGTAGGAGCAGATACAGCAATTCTACAAATAACACCAACGAAAAAAGAATTTGAGTTTGTAGAAACAAACTTAAATAAATTAGTAAAATAAAAGTAAACATAGAGAGGATTGTTATATGAAAATATTTACTAATAAACGATTAATAAAAAAGATAAGTATATTAATTATATGTGTAACTTTATTAACACTTTTTATTCCGCCATTTAAAGCGATTGCAACAAACACATCAACAGAAGATGGGACTGCTGGAGCATGGAATCCAGCAACTTTTCAAGCTGAAGTAGAAGCAAATGATGAAGAACAAGGTGGTAAATTATTTCAGCCAATAGCTAAATTTTTTGCAGGTATTGGAGATTTAGTAATTAAGGGATTACAAGAATTCTTTATTGGAGATGGAAATATACAAGGAGAAGGAATTGAGGAGATGTGGCAGGAAGGAGCTTTTTTAATAAGATATTCACCGGGAATAATTTTTTCTAATAAAGTTCCTGGATTAGATGCAAATTTTATAAGTCCAATGGATAATATAGAAACAGAAACAGTAAATGTTAACTGGGAGAAATTTGATGAAGATAGAATGTTTAACTTAAAAGAGGCGGAAGATGTGGAATACTTGAAAAAACTACGGATATTCTGAAGATTTAAAGGTAGAATATACACCAACAGGTAATTGGAATGATTTTAAGGAAGATCACTTTTATATAACTTGGGGAGATGAGAATGTACAATATATTTTGCAAACAACCTTGAGTAGGGGAGAGTCAAATCTTTGGAATGCTATTGTAGAGTCATTTAATATTACTGTTGGTAGCAGTTTTGTTGGGGCTATTGCCAAGCTGCCAAAGTATATTAATAATGGATCAAAATATGAATGGGGAAGATCTTGGGAGTTGTATGTGAGAAAACTTGATATAAGTCCTACTGGTGGTACAAGGAGCAGTGTTGCGAGAGATTTACAACAGACAGTTTCTAAATGGTATCAAGGATTAAGAATAGTCGCGTTGGTGGGATTATTATCTGTATTAATATATGTAGGAATTAGAATATTAATATCATCAACAGGAAAAGAAAAAGCAAAATATAAACAAATGATAATAGATTGGATTGCGGCTGTATGTATATTATTTGTATTACAATATATAATGTCATTTACAATGACAATGGTAGATCTTATTCTTGGTATTTTTAAAACAAACATCGTAGGTGAAAATGGTCAAGATATCTTAATAACAACAATTAGACAAAATATAGGTAATCATGTATCCTCATATAGTTTAATATTTTCAGACTTAATAATATATTTAGTTTTAGTAGTGTATACATGTATATTTACAGTTCAATATTTAAAAAGGGTAGTATATTTAGCATTTTTTACCATGATAGCACCATTAATAGCACTTACATATCCATTAGATAAAATAAAAGATGGACAAGCACAAGCATTTAATATGTGGTTAAGAGAATATGTATTTAATGCATTACTTCCAGTAATACATATAGTGCTATATTCTATATTTGTAAGTTCAGCAATGAATTTTGCATTAAGTAATCCATTATATGCAATAGTATGTATAGGATTTTTAATACCAGCAGAAAAATTCTTAAGAAAATTATTCGGATTTGAAAAGGCATCAACAGCAAGCCCATTAGGAGCAGCAGCAGGAGGTGCACTAGCCATGAGTGCATTTAATAAGTTTAGAAGTATGGGGAGTTCTGGTGGAAAGGGCGGTTCAGGTAGTTCAGGAGGAGCAGATGCAAAAAAAGGAGTAAGAACAGCATCTACAAATCCATTATCTGGATTATCTGGAGAGCCAGGTTCGGCGTCCAGCTTGTATAGGAATAAGAGGGGAAAAGCGGTTACTCCAAAGCCACAGTTAACTGGAAGTGGATTTAATAATGTGATGAGAAAAAGATTTGGAACAAAAGAAGCAGTAAAAAGAAATATAAAAGGAATAGCCAAAACAGGTGCGAGATTTGCAGGAGCAGTAGGAGGGGCTGTTGCAGGAACAATGCTGGGAGGTTTGAGTGGAGATTTATCTGGTGCAGCTAAATATATAGCAGCAGGAACAGGAGCAGGTTTTATGGCAGGTGGAGGACTTGTAGATAAAGGATTTAATGCTTATGACTCTGTAAAAACAGGTATAGATAACATAACTTATGATGCTGTTGAAGGAAGATATGGTGCAGAATATGCTGAGCAGAGAAAATTTGACAAAGAATTTTATAAAAGTGAAGAAGGAAAAGCTTTAGAGAAAGAATACGGAAGAGATAATGTTCAAGAAGTATTAAATGCAGGAATATCAGACCAAAAGGATATAGCTAACATATTGAAAAATGCAAACAATTCTAATATGGATATCAAAAAGTCTATAGGATATCATCAATTAGCAAATGTTAGTGATTCAATAGTATATGATGATAAGAAATTTCAACAATATTTAAAGGATAACAATATTAAGATTGATGTACCACAAAAATTACAAGATAGGGTACATAATGCAAAGCAAGCATTTGAACAACACCAGACAGAAGAAGCAAAAGAAAATTTAAAAAAAGTAGAAAAAGAGTTAAGTGATAACTTAAGTGAACAATTAAAAGGTTTTCGTCAAAATAGAAAGAAATTTACATAAAGGAGAGTTATTATAATTGTGAATAAAATAATAAGATTTTATAATCAAAATAGAGTAATATTTTGGATTATAGTATTTGTAATAATTGGTATTATAGTAATAGTTCAAAGCTTAAATAAAAAATATAAGAATATTCGAATGCAAAATAGTAGTGATATTAGAAATAATATCACTACTTCTGCTACATATAATACTGTAACTAAACCTACTATATCAGGTGATACAATAAAAGAGCAAACAAGTACACAAACCACTAAAATAATTGATGATTTTATGACTTTTTGTAATAATAAACAAATTGAACAAGCATATAACTTGCTTTCAGAAGACTGCAGGCAAGAGTTATATCCAGATATACAAGCATTTACAGATTATTATTATAATAATATTTTTTCAGAATATAGAAGATACAACATCGAGGCATGGATTACTACTACTAATGTATTAACATATAAAATTACAATTATGCAAGATATTTTAGCAACAGGCTCAATTTCAAAATTGAATATACAAGATTATTATACAATAGTAATAGAAAACAATGATTATAAATTAAATATAAATAATTATATAGGAAAAGAAGAAGTAAATGTACAAAAAAATATTAAAAATGTTAATTTTCAGATAATAAATAAATATGTTTATATGGATTATGTAATATATAATATAAAAGTACATAATAATACAGATAAAAAAATAATGGTAGATAGCAAAGAAAATACAAGAACAGTAAATATTATAGATCAAAATAAATTAAAATATGTTAGTTTTTTGAATGAAATAAGTGAAAATGATTTAACAGTACTTTCAGGTATGACTAAAGAGATTAGAATTAAATTTAATAAATCGTATAATCCTAAATATATAGATAAAAATATAGAATTTACAGACATAATTTTAGATTTAAACAATAAACAAAACAAAAATTCTATTACAATAAATCTTTAAAGTTTATATTTACTAAAAAAATTAGCATTAAAAGAGGTGATTAATGTGAATGATGATGAACAACAAAGTACTACAACAGATACAACAGATACAGCAAAAAAGACATTTAGTGGAGCAAAAAAAGGAATAAATGCAACAAAAAATACAATAGGTGGAACAATAAATGCAGTAAAAAAATTTATGAAATTACCTTTATGGCTAAAATTATTAATTTTAAAGATACTGCTTGTTGCAGTTATTATAATTGTATTAATTGCAGGTGCAATAGAGGTATTAGATATTTTAAATTGGGAAAATACAAAATCTACAAAAGAAGCTGTTTTGGGTACAGGTGCTTCATATTCAGAAAAAGTAGTTTCAATGCAAAATGGTAAATGGAAATTTGATATTAAAAAGGAATTAAAACAACAGTTAATAGATGCAGGAATAAATATAGATGGAATGACTCAAGACGAAATGTTAATTAGATTATTAATAATTAATGGAATTGATACAAGCTTTTTTTCTCAAGAACAATTACAATTATTACCATATTTAATTAAATCAGAGTTATCAACACAACAAATGGATTTAAGACCAGCAGAAGAAATGTATGATGAAGAAGGAAATTATAAGGTTCCAGATATTAATAGCTTTGAGACTGACGAGATACAAGGAACAGTACATATAAAAAGAGTAAATTCAAAAGATATGTCTGAACAAGTGCTTTCATATATGCCTTATAATGATTTTAAGGCAATGAGTGATGCAACTGACTTAGATAAAGTAAATGACGCAAAAAAATATTTTTCATTTAATGATGAAAATAATTTAGTAATATATACTTGGGGACATGTTAAAATGAAATACATATCTTCTGGTAGTGTACCAAAAGGAGAGCTTCCAGGCGATTCAGATGCTTACTATATTACAGAAACAACAATTGATTACAAACCATTAGTTAATAAATATACATTGCCATTTGAAGTTTTAACAGCTTTATTAGTAACAACTGAAGATTGTAACTTTACAAAACAAGTAGCAAATTTAGCTTTTGAATCTAATATAGAAATATCACTAATGGAGGAATATGAAAATACTGTAGATACAAATAATACAAATTATTATGAAACAATAAGAGGATATCAGTATTTAAGTGGAACAGTCAAGGTAGATGGTACGACAGTAATAAATGAAGAGAGAGGATTGATAGAATCTGGAAATTATGGTGGTAAAGTTATTTGTGAACATGAAAATCAACCTCATGGAGAGCGTGCTACATATAATAAGCAACATTACACAGAAAATGAGCCTACATATACTATAACAGAAATAATTACAACAGAGACAAATAATTATAAATATTCTGATACTTTTGCAGATACATGGTTTTTAAATTTACAAAAACAGTATAGAAGTTCGGAAGCTTTAAACGAATCTGATGGAAGTGGAGAATTTGAAGGGGATTATGTTTATTATACAGAAAAAAAATCATCTACAGGTAATGTTATAAACAATATAGAAAATGCATATAAACAAAATACTTTACGTAGTAAAATAGATGCTGCAATAAATGATGTTAAGAATAGTAGTAATATAGATGTTTGGTCACAGTATGGTGGTTTACCTATGACTCAATCAAGCACTATTAATGTTACACCTGTTTACGATTTGAAACTTGAAACAGTAGAATATAAAAAAACAGACTCTAAAACAACAACAAATCAAACAAAAAATACTTGGACAATTCAAGAAACTACAACAGAAACTGATTTATATGATAAAAAAGGAGAAAAGTTTTTAAAAGCATTAGACGATAACGAAAAAGCAAGAATTTTGTTAGATGACATACCAAGCTGGTTATTTGAAAAGCTAGATGAATATGATTCGAATTTTACAACAATTATAAAATATTTATTATATAAACATAAAGGACTTGATGTTGAATTAGATTTAGATGTTTTAGAAATATTTGGAAAAAGTAATTTTTCATCTATTGGAAATTATTATACTAATATAGGATGGGAATTTACAAAAGGATGGGAAAATAATGATTTGAGAAAATATAGAAATGGAGAAACAACCTCATATTCTGGCAAATATATTGTTGATTATGTAACTGAAGATGGAAAGCGTTATATATGTTACAATGATCAGGATGGAAATGATGATAGAAATTATGGATACGGAGTAAAGCATTTTGATAATGGATATGTGGAGGAAATAGTAATGCTGTATAGTGAGAATGGTGTAGAGATAAAAGACTATGGGAATATTGGTGATCAAGTAGAAGCATATGTAGCAGATGCAGTTGGATTAGCAGAATGGAATCAAAAGAGAGATGAATTAATAGGAGATATAAAAGCTGCTACAAAAACTTGTAAAGGAAAAGGGATAGAGGAATTTACACAAGCACAATTAGATGCTATGACAGATAAATATTATAATGGCTGGACTAATAGAGATGAAGAAGTAAAAGAATTATATAAAATTGTAATGAATGTTAATGAAGGTAATCCTCGGATATACTTTATCAGATTGTTTTGCATATTTTAACAAGAAGGAGAACGGTGAAATAGAAGACAGAGAAATAGCTAGAAGAGAATTATTTATTAATGGAGTATACAAAACTAGAGGTGGCGATAATTTGGGTGAGTCTTTAACTACTGGTTGGACAAAGGATTTTTTAGCTAAAGCTGATGAAATATATCGTTACATGGTAAAGAATAAATTTAAATATAGCCGAACTGCTGGGACGAAACCTAGTAACGTGAAGCAATATAAACGGTGCGTGCTGTGCTTCTTATGTGTCGTGGGTTTTGTATGAATCTGGTTGGACGAGTATAGATAACATTGAGAGAGATGTAAAGTCGGCGACGAATAAAGTGAGGAAGGGGAATTGTAGGAGTTGTACAGACGGACTAGAACCGTGGTGTAGATTAGTGGCAAAGTTTGAAGTGGTACCTAGCTTTGACTTAAAACAACCAGGAGATATAATTTTTGGCTGGGTGGGTTCAAATAGGAGGTTTAACCATGTAACTATTTTTGCTGGTTATGGTGTTGATGGTCGAGAGTGTTATTATGATGGTGGCACAAATTATACTGATGATGGTTACTTTATTATGAAAAATGACTCAGCTAAATATCGTCCAAGTCCAGGATATTACGAGAGTCGTTATAAGGGAAATGATTTGAATAGTAAGTATCATTATGGATCTGGTGTAATTTATAGACCTACTGCACCTACCAACAAATAATATGGAATATGGAGGAATTAATAAATGAAAAAATTGAAAAAAATAATAATAATATTATTGATTCTACTTTTAATAGTGATAATTCTTATGATTATTCATAAAAAAGCAGCGCCAGAAAATGATTATGAGCTAGAAGGTGTTGAATTTGAAGAGGAGGTATTAAATACATCAGTAACAGAAAATACAAGTTTGTATGATTTCTTTGCTATAAGAAATATTTTAGAAAGTTACTATTTTAATTTTGAAAAAATGAATATAACATTAAGAGATGTAATTTTAGATGCAGGTGATGATTATGATAGTAATTATGATTATAATAATGACTTAAAAGAACAAAAGGAGATGTATTTAGAAGCAATATATAATTGTTTAGGTAAAGAGTATATAGAGGAATGGAATATAAACAAAAATAATATTCAAGACAAGTTAGGTACATATAAAGAACCATACATTTCTATAGATAAAATATATACAGTAGATAGTTCATCAAATGTTTCAATATATTTTGTATATGGTAATATAATAGAAAAGGATACTTTACAAAAAGAAGAATTTAAAATAATGTTATTTTTAGATATGACAAAAAATACTTATGATATGTATCCAACTGAATATGTTGAAAAATATTATAATAATATATTAGAGGGAGTTAATATTAATATTAAAGTAGATGAAATAGAAAATAGATCATATAATACTTTTGAATATTCAATTGTTTCAGAAGAGGAAAAGATTAAATATTATATAGAAGAATATAATAATAATATTAAATATAATGCTGAAAAGGCATATAATTCATTAAATAAAGAATATAGAGACAATAGATTTGGTTCTATAGAAAAATTTGAGGAATATGTTAGTTACATTATGAAAGGTATAAATTTAATTGTATTAGATAAATACCAAACTACTACAACTGATGATTATACTCAATATGTATGTATAGATACAAACGAAAATTATTATATATTTAGAGAAACAGCACCAATGCAATATACGGTAATTTTAGACACATATACATTAGATTTACCAGAGTTTATAGAAAAATATAATTCTGTAAATGAACAGGGAAAAGTTGCATTAAATATTCAGAAATTCACACAAGCTATTAATTCTCAAGATTATAAATATGCATATAATTGTTTATCAAATGGATTTAAAACAAATTACTTTAATAATCAACAAAGTTTTGAAACATATATAAAACAAAACTTATATTCAAATAATAAAATTGAATTTGTTAATTTTAGTGTAAATGGTGGTGTTTATACATATAAAGTTCAATTTACTGATAAGGAAAATGAAAATTCACAAATAAGGGAAAAGACCTTTATAATGCAATTAAACGAAGGAACAGGATTTGAGATGTCATTTGATGTTTAAGAAGGGACAAATTTATTTACAAAATTTACATAATGTTGTATAATGGATGATATAGGAGGGCATAAATTATGGAGAAAAGTTTATCTATTAATATGAAAAAACAAGAACTTTTAGAAAAATTTAAATTAATACAACAACAGATAAAATCAGAGCATGAAGGTGAACAAGTAAAGGTAAAACTTTTTGATGTGCCACAAAAATTGACAATAGAAAAAACTGAAATTGAAGTTTTATGTGTAGAAGTAGAAATAGAAAAAAAGGATAAAGATTTAGAGAAAAATAAAGAAGAAAAAAACATAAGTTTTGAATATTGGGTAAAATGCAAAGATAAAGAAGGAAATATTACACAAATAAGAATAGGCAGAACTAATGAAAATGGAGATTTTGAATATGATACAAATTCTTTATCAAAAATGGATGAAAACATTAGAAAAGCTTTAGGTATACCAGATGATGAACATTTAGATAATAAAGAAGTAGATTTACCAGATTTATCTGAAAAAACAGCGAAAACGGAAAAAGAGCTAGAGACAGAAGCAGAAAAAGAAAAAAATGCAGAAAAAGAACCAGAAAAAGAATTAACAGTAGAACAAATTGCGGAGCAAGAAGGATTAGATAAAGAGCAAATACCTAATATAGGTGAAATAGATTTAAATAGAAAAATCACCAGAAGTAGTTTTAAAGGAATAGTTCCTGGATTAGAAGGATATAATAAAATATTTATTGTTCCAGATAAAAATTCTTTAAACACATATAAATTAATGGGAGTTACACAAGATGGTAAGTTAAAAGACTTGCCACAATTTAAAGAACCTGAAGGTAAAAATCCAACAACACAAATTATATCATTACAAAAAGATGGTATGCAAACAAAAACAGAACAAGTAAATTCTATTTTTGAGTTGAATAATAATGAGGGATTTACAGTAAAAAAAGATACTGATGGTAAGCCAACAATATCATATTATAGAAGAACTCCAGGAGATGTTTATATAAGTACACAAGTGCCTCAAGCACACTCAAAAGATAGAGATATTGCAGACGAAGATGTTAGATATATGTTAGATAGAACACAAACTTCAAATATAGAACTACAACAAAAAACTGATAATTATGATATGATTAAACAGCTAGAACAGCAAGATATTCCAGATGAAATTGACCCTACAAGTGATGGAATACAATTAGAGGAAATAAATGACATAGAGGTTATAAAAGAAACAATAATAAGAGGAATTATAAAAGAAAATCCAAATACATATACATATGAGCAAGCAAAAAAAATTGCTGATAATATTGTAGATAAAGGAATGGATTTTACTGAAGCAAAAGAAATAGTTGACAGCTCAAAACAAAATACGGATAAAGAAAAAGAAGAAGAATATGTAGGATATGGGCAAGCAATACCACATTAATTATTAATAAAATTAAAATATTAACGTATAAACTCCTAAAATTAGTAAAAACTAAATTTAGGAGTTGATTTTAGTATGAAAAAAATTAAAATTATTATATGTAGTATGCTTTTTTTATTAATATTAGGGATAATGAGTACAAGCACAGCAATGACGCATTATCAAACAGTAGGAACAGCAACTGGGTTAGTTACAGCAACTACGTTAAATGTAAGGCAAGGACCAGGAGCAAAGTTTAATATTATTACAAGAGTATATAAAAATCAGTATATAAGAATATTTGCTAAAATAGGAGATTGGTATGTAATACAAACAGATAATGACTATTTAGGAGCAGTTAGTAGTAAATATATAAAACTAATTTATCCTAAAACTTCAACCAATCAAAACACATCAGGAGGAGATTCGGCAACAACAAGTCAATTAACAGCTGATGAACAAGAAGTATTTGATTTAATAAATGCAAAAAGAGTTGCAAATGGATTAGCGGCTTTAAAGATTGATGATGAATTACAAAATGTTGCTAGAATAAAAGCACAAGACATGGTAAATAATAACTATTTTTCGCATACATCACCAGTATATGGCTCACCATTTGATATGATAAAAAAGTTTGGAATTAGTTATAAAACAGCAGGAGAAAATATAGCAGGAAATTCAACTAACAGTGGGGCAGTAAATGCATGGATGAATTCATCAGGTCATAAAGCAAATATTTTAAATACTAGTTTTAACTACACAGGAATAGGAGTAGTTAAGAGCCCAACATATGGTAAAATATATGTTCAAATGTTTATGGGAAAATAATTAGCTAAAAGTTGTGCATAACAAATCACCTTGTTTAATAAAATTAAGCAAGGTGATTTGCGTGAGAAAAATAGTACAAATTACATTGTAAAAATTTTTTATAAAAGTGTATCATTTAATATTGCAATTTATAGTAAAAAGAAATAATATAAAAAGTATTGGTAACTTTTAATAAAATATGTTATACTAATTATAGTTTTTGAAGGAGTAGAAAGGAGAAAAATATGCCAAATGTACCTATGAATATTAGTAATATTATAGATGAATTTATAAATGGTGTGAATAACATTTTAATGGATAGAGTTAAAAAAATTATACTTTATGGCTCATATGCTCGTGGAGACTATAATGAAAGTTCAGATATAGATATAATGATTTTAACTGATTTAACAGATGATGAAATGTATGATTATTTCGTTAAAATTTCAGACATGGCATATGATATTGAAGAAAAGAATAATTTTGACATATCATTATCTCCACTTGTTAAGAATATAGATAAATTTAATTATTGGTTAAAAGCCTTACCATTTTATATGAATGTACAAAGAGAGGGTGTGGTTTTAAGTGAATTCTAAAATATCAAAAGAATTAATTATGCATAGAATAGAGCAATCAAAAAGTGATTTATCTGATGCTAAATTTTTATATAATAATAACAGTTATTTATCTGCAAATAACAGAGCATATTATTCAATATTCCATGCAATTAGGGCTGTATTAGCATTAGAGCCAATAGATTTTAAAAGACATAAAGATGTATTATCACATTTTAATAAAAATTATGTTAATACAGAAATATTTCCTAAAGCAATTGGCAAGAGAATAGTTCAAGCAAACAGAATAAGAGAAGATAGTGATTATGATGATGAATATGTAGCAAGACCAGAAGTTACAGAAGCACAAATAAAAACTGCAGAGGAACTTGTTGCATTAGTGGATAAGTATATGAAAAGTAAAATATAGTTAAAAGCCCAACATATGGTAAAATATATGTTCAAATGTTTATGGGAAAATAATTAGCTAAAAGTTGTGCATAACAAATCACCTTGTTTAATAAAATTAAGCAAGGTGATTTGCGTGAGAAAATGGTTGAAAATATTATTAATTATAATATTAATAATGGTAATTAATTTTAATATTGTAAAAGCAGATGAAATTGATGAAGAAATGGATTATATTTGGTTACAAGAAGAAATTTTAAATGCCTCTGCAAATAGTTCAAATGAACCCGTTATAAATTCTAGACATGTAGTTGTTTTAGATAGGGCTTCTAAAGCAGTGCTTTTTGGAAAAGATGAAAATAAAAAAGTTCCAATGGCTTCAACTACCAAAATAATGACAGCAATTATATTATTAGAAAATTTAAAAGTAAATAATGAACTTAATTTAAATAAAGAAGTGGAGGTTTGTAAACAAGCAGCAAATGTTGGGGGTTCAAGACTTGGACTGAAAACAGGAGATAAAATAACAATTAATGATTTGTTATATGGATTAATGTTATGTTCGCGGAAATGATGCTGCAATTCAAATAGCCGTAAGCGTTTCTGGAAGCGTAGAGGAGTTTGCTATTTTAATGAATAAAAAAGCAGAACAATTAGGTTTAAAAAATACTCATTTTGTTACACCACACGGATTAGATGAAGAAGAACATTATACTACTGCATATGAGCTTGGAATAATTGCAGATTATGCTTTAAATATTGAAAAAATATCTGAAATTGTAAAAACAAAAAGCTATCAAGTAATGATAAATAATAATAGTAAAACTATAACAAACACAAATGAATTATTGGGATATTTAGATGGTGTAAATGGTGTAAAAACAGGTTTTACAAATGGAGCGGGAAGATGCTTAGTAACTTCAGTAAATAGAAATGGATTTAATATAATAACCGTTGTTTTAGGAGCAGATACTAAAAAAATAAGAACAAAAGATTCAATAAAATTAATAGAATACATATATTCAAATTATGAATTGGTAGATTTAAAAAAGTTAATAAGTGAAGAATTTGATTATTGGAATAAAATAAATAAAAAAAGGGTTTATATATACAAAGGCAAAAAGCAAAATGTTGATATTAAATTAGGAGAATATAAATATAATATTTATCCTGTAAAAAAAGAAGAAATAAAAGATATAAATATTGAAATACAAGAAGTACAAACATATTTTGAGGCACCAATATATAAAAATACACAAATAGGTATTTTAAAATTGAAAATAAAAGAAACAGAATTAATGAATATACAATTACTAACAAATGAAGATATAAAAAGAAAAGACACAAAGGATTATTTTGTTGAATTGATAAGAGATTTTATTTGATTTACATATGAAATGTTTACAAAAAGTTGAATTATTGGCTAAAATTTGTTAAA
>JAUNSM010000086.1 GCA_030539215.1 Clostridia bacterium | reverse complement strand
AAGAAAATAGACTTGAAAACAATTGTGATGAGAGTTAACATTGCAAGCAACAGGTAGTTGCTGAATTTAGGAGGTTTTAAATGCTAAATTTAAGCAAGGAACATAATGAAAGCAATAGACGAAGAAAGGGCACAAGAAGCAAAGTTTGGAGTTGTAGACATTGAGAAAGCTTTAGAAGAAGCAGAAAAAGAAGCAATGGATCCAAATACAAAATATTATACGCATGAAGAAATTTAAAAAGATTAATATAAATTATATCTACAAAATAGCACCAAGAACTAAAATTCCAATATTATCATTATAAATTTCATTAAATTGACTAATAGGAAGCGGGTTTTCACCAAGACCTGCTTCTATTGTATAGCCAGGTCTTTTATATTCTTGTAGAAACCAATCTTTATATCCTGCAAAACTAGAGGAAAAAGGAACATCTGCTAACCTATAACCGCTAACATTTGCAAAAATATTACCAATTTCTTCAGCTTCTATTGGAGCATAATTTTGAAATTGCCAATAAATTTCTTGACCTTGAGTATGATATGCTAAAATCAACCTAAAATTATGAAAAAGAGTAAAATTATATAATGCTAAACTTTCAGGTTCAGTAAGTGGACCGATAGCCTACAAAATCTCTAGGAGCAGGAGAGGTAAAACCTTGTGCAAATTTAATTTCTCTAGCATTTTCCCAACCAGCAGGAAATTGTAGGTTTAAATCCACACCTGTGGGTTTAAAAACATACCAACCACAAAAATAATTGAATAAAACGCAGTAATCATCTACGTTACAGAATATTTCTAAAACAAAGAAATATTCTGTTTTTTACTGCTAGAATTGGAGTGGTTAAAGTGAAAGAAAACAAAAATAATATTGGATATTATTCTATAATTCCAGCAACAGTTTTATATAATAACCAACTAAAACTAACGAAAAATTCTCCCAGAGGGCTAAAAAGGTATTAGGAGATTTTCTCCTAAACAGCATTACAGGTGTCGCAACACCATGCTGGCGAATAAGGCGTATTAAAAAATACACCTTATTCGTATTTAAATAATTTGCTATAATTTTTCTGAAATTTGCTTTCGCTATTTCAGAAAAAATCTAATATAAAAAATATTGTGTTGATAAAAATAAAAAATTCATACAATATGCTGATGAAAATGAAAAGTTTTATAAAATACGGATTTGCTGATGCAATAAATCTAATATTAGAATGTATAAGTAGTTATAAAAGCTAGTATATTTGACAATTTTAAATAAAAATGCTAAAATGTTACTATAACGTGAATAAAAATAAAATATATTCATATTATAGTAACAAGAGGTGAGAAAAATGAATTGTCGTAATATAGTTTTAAATTATATACAAAATTGCGAAAAAAATGAGCCTATTTTTATAGAAGATATTAAACAATATATTATGCAATTATATGAAGAAGCGGAAAAAGAAAAAATTTTTAATAATGTAAAAGAAATATTAAATAGATTAAATAAAGAGAATATTATTAAGACTGCATATAAAGGAATATATTATATTCCAAAAACTAATATTTTTGGAGAAGTACCACTTGCAAATAGCAAGATAATTCAATATAAATATTTAGTAGATAAATTTGGAAACATAAAAGGCTATATAACTGGGGCAAATTTATTTAACAAAGCTGGTTTAACAACACAAGTACCTAATATTATTGATATTGCTACAAATGAATGTAAAAATAATAATAGATACGAAAATAAATACTTAAATGTTATAATAAGGAAACCCAAGATTGAAGTAAATAATGAGAATTATAAATATCTACAATTAATAGATTTAGTAGAAAATAAAGATAATATTAATATAGAAGTAGATAATATTGATGAAATGATATATAATTTTATTCAAGAAAATGAATTAGATTTTGAAAAAGTTTTAAAATATGCAAGAGAAACTAACAGTAAAGCTGTTATAGAAAAGTTAGTTATACTTGCAAGATAGGAGAACTATGAATCTACACTTAAATAAAGAATTATTTAAAGAAACAATAGAATCATTAAATACTAAAACCGGCATAGCATTTGATATTATTGAAAAAGATTATTATGTGTGTTGTATATTGAAAGAACTTGCAGAAAAGCAAAATGATATAAGAGCATATTTTAAAGGTGGAACAGCAATATATAAAATATTAGATACAATGAATCGTTTCTCTGAAGATATAGATTTAACAGTAAAAGTAATTTCAGAGCAATCTAATACTCAAAATAAGAAAAGATTAAAATCTTCAGCATTAGGTTATGCAGTAGAAGGACTAGAATTATCAAAAGATGAATGTATTGATAATAAAGGAAGTATAACAGCAGTATATAAATATAATACTGTTTTTAATATTGAAGATATTCCATTGCAAAGAGCAGGAAAAATACAAGTAGAATCAACTTCATTTACTGTTAGTGAACCAACAGAGAAATATTATATAGAACCATTAATATATAAATTAGCAAACGATGATGAAAAAAAGATTTTAGAAGAACAATTTAATGTTTTCAAATTTGAAATTGAAATAATTAAATTAGAAAGAATGTTTATAGATAAAATATTTGCAACAGAATTTTATTATATTAGAAATATGTATATGGATACAGCAAAGCATTTGTATGATATATCAATATTATTTAAAAATGATAAAATTCAAAAATTATTAAATAACAAAGAAGAATTAAATAAGCTTATAAAATATAAAAGACAAGAAGAGAAAGTGAGAATTGGTGGAATTGACGAAAAAACGGAAATAAAAGACTTTAATTATTTTAAATTAGAATTTAGTGATGAACTTATTAAAAATCTAGAAAATATGCAAAATAAATATGTTTTAAATGATAAATATAAAGTTAGTATAGATGAAGTTAAAAAGGTTTTAAAGAAAATATATAATAAAATATAAATGAGGAAATAGAAATGATAATTTTAGACGTTAATAAACTTAGTAAAAATTTTGGCTATGGACAACTTTTTAGTGATGTTTCTTTTTCATTAAATGAAGGAGAATCTATTTCAATTGTTGGTCCAAATGGATGTGGAAAATCAACACTATTAAAAATGATTGCTGGGTTGGAAAAAGTAGATAGTAGAATGGTAAGTATAAAAAAAGATTCTAGAGTAGCGTATTTAGACCAAACTGGTTCAAGCATTAATGATGATAGACTTGTTTATGATATACTTAAAGAAGGCTTTGGTGAACTTACTGAAATGGAGAGAAGATTAAATGAATTACAAAAGATGTTGGAAACAGATTTAGAAGAATGTAAATACAATTCTGTATTGGAAAAATATTGCAGTTTAATGGAAAAGTTCTCTGTATCTGGTGGATATGATATGGATGTTAATATTAATACAGTTATGGAAGGTTTAAATATTGATAAGAATTTATTACATCAAAGCTATAATGATTTAAGTGGTGGAGAAAAAACTCTTGTACAACTTGCAAAAACTTTATTAATCAAACCAGACCTAATATTATTAGATGAGCCAACAAACCATTTAGATATAGATAGAATTGAATGGCTCGAAAGTTATATAAAATCTTTTAAGGGTGCTTCTGTTATTGTATCTCATGATAGATACTTCTTGGATAGAATGTCTAATAAAATTTTAGCAATAGGAAATAATGGTACAAAAGTTTATGCTACAAACTATTCTGGATATTTAGTAGAAGAACAACGCAATTTTGAACAACAAATGACAGAATATGGAGATCAACAAGCAGCAATTAAACAATTAGAAACGAAAGCCAAAGAATTTATGAATCTTGGAATGGGAAGAAATAGCTCTGCTCTTACAAAACAAGGTAAAACTCTTTGGGAAAGAGCTCAAAGAATGAGAAAAAGTGCAATTCAAAAACCTAAAAAACAAAAAAGACTTAATGTTGGGTTTACAGAGGAACGTAAATCTAGTAAGAAAAAAATTGTTAGTGAAGGTTTAACAGTTTCAACTCCTGATGGAAGAAAGATTCTTGACAATATTGACTTAGATATTTGTGCTGGAGAA
>JAUNSM010000030.1 GCA_030539215.1 Clostridia bacterium | reverse complement strand
TTTCCAACTCTACCTTTTGACTCAAAAGTTATAATCTCTGAAACTATATTAAAGTTAAGTATTATATGTCTTTCTTTAGTTGTAGCAATGCCACACACTCCACATGGCTTGTCCATGGGAACATATCTACTGGTTGGACTTCTTTTATTTCATATTTATTTTGTAATAAATTTAAATCTCTTGCTAAAGTTGCTGGATTACAACTTATATATATTATTTTCTCTGCCTCTAAATTCAATAAAGTTTCTATTGTCTTATTATCTAATCCTTTTCTTGGTGGATCTACAAATACTACATTCGGTCTTATATTATTTTTTTCTATTATTTTAGGTAATATTATTTCTACATCTCCTGCATAAAATTCTATATTATCAATATTATTTATTTTTGCATTCTCTTTTGCATCTTTTATTGCATCTTCACTAATTTCTATTCCATATACTTTATTAAAATATTTAGATGCCCATATTCCTATTGTTCCTATTCCACAATATAGATCTAGTGCAATATCGCTCAAGTTTCTTGGGGGTGAATCTTCTACATATTTTATTGCAGTGTTATATAATATTTTTGTTTGAATTGGATTTACCTGATAAAATGATAATGGAGATATTTTAAATTTGTACTCTCCTAATACATCATAAATATATCCACTTCCAAAAATAATCTCATTCTTATTTCCTAAAATCACATTAGTATTTTTTGTATTATAATTTTTAACTATTGATTTTATTTCTGAATATTTCGACGTTAAGCTTTCAATTAATTGTTTATCTTTTTTAAAAATATTATCATTCAACACTAAAATAACTAATATTTCATTTGTTTTTATACCAATTCTAATTACAATATGCCTTAAACTTCCTTTTAAAGTTTTTTCGTTATATATACTTATATCATTTTCTTTTACAAATTTAAAAATATCATTTGCAATATTTTGACAAGTTTCATTTTGAATATTACATTTATTTGTTTCAATTATATTATGACTTCTGTTTGAATATATACCAATTACTGACTGATTTTTTTCATTTATTCCTACTGGATATAATAATTTGTTTCTATAGAAAAAAGGCTCTTCCATTCCTATAGTTTCATTTATTTTAATTTCTTTTTTTAATTCTTTATATAAACAATTTTCAACAGTTGCTTTTTTTATTTTCAAGGTTTCTTCATAATTTACATGTCTTAAATTGCATCCACCGCATTTTGCGTATGTAGCACAATCACTATTTCTTCTGTGCTTTGATTTTTCTAGAAATTCTAAGATTTTTCCATATGCAAAGCTTTTTTGTACTTTCAAAATCTTTATTTTTACTTTTTCATTTTTTATTGCACCATTAATAAATACTGTTACCCCATCTATTCTGGCAACTCCTTCACCTTGGAAGCCATTATCTATAATATTTACTATATACTCTTCGTTCTTTTTTAACATTTTATAATCTCCTATTTACTTTTTAAAATTAATGTGTTTATAACAATATGCATAAATATAAAAAAACTACATAAAATATAAGAAAATTAGACGTTAACAAAATGAATAATTTGTAGCGTCCATATATGCAAATTGCTTTGCATATTGCATAACTCAAGGTAAATTAACCTTGCTGTATATGAGAAAACTAGAATGGAGGTTTTATAATGAAAATTATAAATGGAATTGCGCTTACACTTGTTATAATTGGTGCTATAAATTGGTTGCTTGTTGGATTATTTGAATTCAATTTAGTTGATGCAATTTTTGGTAGTTTGTCAATATTGACTAGAATAATATATATAATAGTAGGAATTGCAGGTCTTTGGTCAATTGCTTTTTATAGCAAACTTTCAGATTGATTTCAAAGCATGGGTCGCCACTTAAGTGGCGACACCTTACTTTTTAATAAATACATTTCTTAAAACATCTTAATGTCCCATGTTGTACCTTCTGTTGAATCTTTTAAACTAATACCTTTTTCTTCAAGCTCTGCTCTTATTGCATCTGCTTTTTCAAAATCTTTTATTAATTTTGATTCAGCTCTTTTAGCTATTTGAGTATTAATAAATTTTTCATCAATATTAATTTTTTTAAGATATTTTTTTTTCATGTTTAAAATAAATTCATCTGGCTCTTGTTTAAATAAACCCAAAACTCCATATGCTTCTTTAATATTTACCAATATCTTTGCTAAAGTATTAGCAATTTCTTCTTTGTTATCTTTTTTAGCACTTTTCATTATATTATTTGCATATCTAAAAATACTATGTAAATTTGAAAGAGCTACTGCAGTGTTAAAATCATCATCCATAACATTTATAAATTCTGGTATAATTGTAGTAGAAATGTCTCCTTCTATTGAATTACCATTAATCTTTCCTTGATAAGAACTTATAAATTCCTCCATATCTTTAATTGTTTTATAAAAATAATACATATGAGTTTCTGCCAAAGAAAAATCTTTATCTTGTAAATCCATATCTGATGTATAATGTTTTAAAAACATCACATACTTAATTATCTCATAATTATATTTTTTCAATGCTTCACGAATAGTCAAAGAATTACCTAAAGACTTACTCATTTTTTCTCCATTAATTTTAATTAATCCACAGTGAGACCAATATTTTGCAAAAGTCTTTCCTGTTAAAGCTTCACTTTGGGCAATTTCGTTTTCATGATGTGGGAAAATCAAATCTTTTCCTCCTCCATGAATATCAATTGTTTCTCCTAAATTATTTAATACCATTGTTGAACACTCAATGTGCCACCCAGGTCTTCCTAATCCCCAAGGAGATTTCCAAGAAATTTCATTTGGTTTTGCAGATTTCCATAAAGCAAAATCAATTGGATCACGTTTACCTTCTTCAACATCTTTACGAACTCCATTTAAAAGCTCATCCACATTTCTATTAGAAAGTTTTCCATATGATGGAAAACTTCTAACATCAAAATAGACATCTCCTGTTTTTGCAATATATGCATGACCAGCTTTAATAAGACCTTGAACAAATTCAATAATATTTTGAATATTTTCAGATGCTTTAGGCTTTATATCCGCATCTGTAATATGCAAATTTGCCATATCTTTTTCTGTTTCTTCAATTTGCTCTTGCGAAAAAACTAATGCCTCTTTTTTTAGTTCATTTGCTTTATTAATAATTTTGTCATCAACATCTGTATAGTTACGAACATATTTTACATTATAACCCCTATATCTTAAATAATCTGCAATCATTGCATAAATTATCGCTTGTCTTGCATGACCTATATGGCTTAAATCATATACTGTGATACCACAAGCATACATTTTTACGTTTTTTCCATCTAATGGAATAAATTCTTCTTTTTTTCCTGTCATAGAATTGTAAAGCCTCATATAAAACCTCCAATTGTTTTATTCTATTTCAAAATTTTATATTATTTTTTATTTTATTCACTAATGTTTAAATTATTAATATTATTTTTTAGTTTCATATGTTAAAATATTAATTCAATTTTTTTAGTATTATCAACGATTAATACAAATATCAACTAATTTATTAAGTATATCATATTTTTTGTAAAATACAATAAATATTCATCATTTATTTTATATTCTTTTATAATTTTAATAAAAGAAAACTCTTACCAGTAGGTAAGAGAAAAATAGATATATCTATCTTTTTTATTGACACTGTTAGCCCACATTTACAATATAGACACTGTTGAGAGTATTTACTTGGTATATGTTGTTTCCCAAGTAATTAATTGCTTGCACCCTACTCGTATTCCAAGCAATTAACTTTGGCTGCTCTCTAACAAACTCCATTTTGTAGCAAAGGTATCTTTCGCCAATCACAGGGAGCTCATTTGATACTGCTACATAAATCTGATCATCGGAAGAAATTTCATCAAACCATACTGAATTGAATTCTCCCTCTACACCATTAAGAGTGTAATTAGTTTGCCAACAAAGATCCCTTGAAAGAACAACCTCGTATTCCTTGCCTAGAATTAAGTTGGTAGGGTCTGAACATCCATAATAACTTTCTGTGCCTCCATTGTACCGAACTTTCTTTGCCATTATTTTTTCCTCCTATTTTTTTAATACTATATGTAAACACCACTTGGTGTAAAGAAGGAATATATATGAAATAAGCATATCGCTTATACATTTTTATTATACTATACTTTACATAATATGTCAATTTACTGATTGATTTTCGTATCTATCTGTTCTATTAATTAGAACAAATTTGTTATTGGTGGAGATGGAGGGAGTTGAACCCTCGTCCAATAACTTTTCTATATAAATATCTACGAGTGTAGTTTATTATTAAAGTTTCCCTTTAATTCTAGCAAATAAACAGGCTTGAATTATTAGTAGTCTTTAAATACCCATTGTTTCCAAGACGAGAAACAACTTCGTTTCCTACTTTAATTGACGCTTTATCCATAACAGTAGGCTTTATGGTAAAACGACGTGCCTTTTCTAGGCAGCGTATGCTAATTCATTATTATCAGCGTTTAATTTATTTTTGCTTTTTTTAAGTGGCCAAAGCAACCATCCACTACTCGCAATTCATATTTCTAAATTACTGTCGAAACCAATTACATCCCCAAGTATATTTAATTATACTATATTTATTGAATCTTTACAACTAATTTTTTCACATTTAAGTCCTCTAAAGTTACTAAATAGTAGTTTTCTTTATTTGCCTACTTTAATTATAATCCAGTAGTAATTTTTTAAAAAATATTGTAATTATTTTAATATTAAAATCGGGTAAATAATAAATTTTATTACTTACTCGATTTTAAACATTTGCTATTCTTTTTATATTAATTTTAATATAACTTTTTCTGCATTGTCTCCTCTTCTTGAACCCATTTTTATAATTTGTGTATATCCTCCAACTCTATCTTTATATTTTTCTGCTATTTCATTAAATAATTTTGCTGGTATATCAATATTTTTACCATCTTTATCTTTTACCTTATTTATTTTTGTCATTATTTTTTTTCTAGCATTTAATCTTGATGGCATATCTTTTTGTCTTTTTTCTGTAGTTTTTTCTTTTACTACTCTTAAATATTCCTTGCCATTTTTACTTGTAACTTTTTCTGTTTCTTTATTACCTTTACTATCAAGTTTTGCTTTTATTACTTTTACTTCTACTTCTTCAAAGTTATCTTTTTCTTTAATTGCTAAAGCTATTATACTATCAACTATTGATTTAACTTCTTTTGCTCTGCTTTCAGTTGTTTCTATTTTACTATGTAATATTAAATCTGTAGTTTGATTTTTTAATATTGCTAATCTTTGATCAGTTGGTCTTCCAAGTTTTCTGTTTATAGCCACTGTCTTCCCCTCCTATTTACTACTTTACTTTTATTTGGTTTATTCTTCCTCATGAATAAAATCTAATCCCAATGAATGTAATTTATTTGTAACTTCATCTAATGATTTCTTACCTAAATTTCTTACCTTCATCATGTCTGTTTCTGATTTGTTTGCTAAATCTTCAACAGTAGAAATTGCCGCTCTTTTTAAACAATTATAACTTCTTACAGATAATTCTAATTCTTCTATAGGCATTTCTAATACTTTTTCTTTTTTAGATTCTTCTTTTTCTACCATTATTTGAGTATTCTTAGCTGTTTCTGATAAATTAACAAATAATTCCAAATGTCCTGTCATAACCTTTGCAGCTAAACTTAATGCTTCATATGCTTTTAAACTTCCATCTGTCCATACTTCTATTGTTAGTTTATCATAATCAACTGTTTGACCTACTCTAGTGTTTTCAACTGAATAATTTACTTTTTTAACTGGAGTAAATATTGAGTCTATTGGAAGAACGTCTATTGCTTGATTTATTTCTTTATTTTTTTCTGCAACATTATAGCCTCTTCCTCTATCTGCTGTCATTTCTATTTTTAGATGTCCCCCGCTCTGCCACTGTTGCAATATGCAAATCTGGATTTAATACTTCTACTGTAGAATCTGTTATTATATCACCTGCTGTAACTTCTCCCTCTTTATTAAAATCAATTGTAAGCGTTTTTTGTTCATTATCATATGCTTTTAATCTTACATTTTTTAAGTTAACTATAATTTCAGGTACATCTTCTATTACTCCATGCACTGTTGAAAATTCATGTACTACACCATCTATTTTAATACTTGTAATTGCTGTTCCTGGTAATGATGATAATAAAATTCTTCTTAACGAATTTCCTATTGTCATTCCATATCCACGTTCTAATGGTTCACAAACAAATTTCGCATAATTTATTTCTTCATTTGCTGATAGACATTCTATATTTGGTTTTTCAAATTCAATCATTTATTTTTAACCTCCTAATTTAGATTTTAGAGGTTAGATAATTCTTATAACTTAATTCTTCTAACTTCTAATTTCTAATTTTTAACTATTTAGAATACAACTCAACAATTAAATGCTCTTCTACTGGTAAATCTACATCTTCCCTAGATGCAAGTCTTATTACTTTTGCTTCTAATTTTTCATTATTTTTTTCTAGCCATTCTGGAATTGGTTTACTACTGTTTGTTTCTATATTTTCTTTTATTGTTTTATTGTCTTGTTTATTTTCTCTAACTGATATTATGTCTCCTGGTTTTACTAAATATGATGCTATATCTGTTTTTATTCCGTTTACGTTAAAATGCCCATGATTAACAAATTGTCTTGCTTGAGCTCTAGATGTTCCAAATCCTACTCTATATACTACATTGTCTAATCTACTTTCTAATATTTGTAGTAAAATCTCACCTGTTATACCTTTTTTATTTTCTGCCATTTTAAAGTATTTCCTAAATTGTTTTTCTCCTACTCCATAAAAAGATTTTGTCTTTTGCTTTTCTCTTAATTGTGTACCATATTCAGAAAGCTTTTTCTTTCCTTGTCCATGTTCCCCAGGTGCATAGTTTCTTCTTGTTACACTACATTTATCTGAATAACATCTTGAACCTTTTAAAAACAACTTTTGTCCTTCTCTACGGCATATTCGACACTGTTCGTCTTTATATCTTGACATCTGTTTTTCCTCCTTCTTTAAATATTTCTAATTTTCAAAGCACTATACTCTTCTTCTTTTTGGTGGTCTACAACCATTATGTGGTATTGGTGTTACATCTTTTATCATGCTTATTTCTAAACCTGCTGTTTGAAGTGATCTTATAGCAGCTTCACGCCCAGAGCCTGGTCCTTTAACATACACTTCTACTGATTTTAATCCATGCTCCATTCCTGCTTTTGCAGCTGTAAGAGCTGCTTCTCCAGAAGCATATGGAGTGCTTTTTCTAGAACCTTTAAATCCTAATTCTCCAGCACTTGCCCAAGCAATAACATTTCCTTTTTCATCAGTTATTGTAACTATTGTATTATTAAAACTAGAATGAATATGTGCTGCACCTTTTTCTATGTTTTTTCTATCTCTTCTTCTAGTAACTTTTTTTGTTGCTACTTTAGCCATATTTTACTTACTCCTTCCTTTGAGTATATTATTTTTTTCTGCTTACTAATTTTCTAGGTCCTTTTCTTGTACGAGCATTAGTTTTTGTTCTTTGCCCTCTTACTGGTAAACCTCTTCTATGTCTAATTCCCCTAAAGCATCCGATTTCTGTAAGTCTTTTAATATTTAATGCAACTTCACGTTTTAAGTCTCCTTCAACTTTGTAATTTTGCATTGCATTTCTTATTGCTTGTACTTGTTCATCTGTTAAATCTTTTACTCTAGTATCTGGGTTAACTTTTGCTTGTGATAGTATTTTGTTAGAACTTGTTCTACCTATTCCATAGATATATGTAAGCCCTATTTCAACCCTCTTTTCTTTAGGTAAGTCTATTCCCGCTATACGAGCCATAATTTTTTTCACCTCTTTAAATTAATTTTTTTGGATTGTATATAATAAATAAAAATAGATATTTCTAAATTTAGAACAGCCGCACTATTTTTATGTATTAGCATTGTTATATGACAACTAATCTAATTATAAATTATTAATTTATATTTAGATTAATTATCCTTGTCTTTGTTTATGTTTTGGATTTTCACATATTACTCTAATAATACCTTTTCTTTTTATAATTTTACATTTTTCACATATTTTCTTTACTGATGGCCTTACTTTCATTTTTTCACCTCTTTATTATTTGTTTTAGTATTTTCTCTGTAGATAGGGTCTCCATTGGCGGTGTCACCCTACATTTATTTTTTATTTTGCTCTCCAAACAATACGTCCTCTAGTTAAATCATATGGAGAAAGTTCAAGCTTTACTTTATCTCCTGGAAGAATTTTTATATAATTCATTCTAAGTTTTCCAGAAATGTGTGCTAAAATTTGATGTCCATTTTCGAGTTCAACTTTAAAATTTGTATTTGGTAATGATTCTACTACTATACCTTCAACTTCTATAACATCTTCTTTAGACAATTTTTAATCCTCCTATTTTTTAAAATATATTTTTTCAAAAAACAACTAATATATTATACAACACAATTATATTATTGTCAATATTTCTACTTCTTTTTCTGTAATTAAAATTGTATTTTCATAATGAGCAGATAAACTTCCATCTTTTGATACAATAGTCCAACCATCATCTAATTGTAATATCTCAGGCTTCCCCATGATTACCATGGGTTCTACAGCAAGTGTCATTCCTGGTTCTAATCTTATTCCTCTTCCTGGTTTGCCATAATTTGGAACACCAGGATCTTCATGCATTTTACTTCCTATACCATGTCCTTGAAATTCTTTTACTACTGAATAATTGTTGTTTTCAATAAAATTTCCTATTGCATAACAAATATCACCTAATCTATTTCCTTTTTTTGCATACTTTATCCCCTCAAAAAAGGCTTGTTTTGTAATATCAACTAGTCTTCTTGCACTTTCTTGAGCTTTGCCTACTATATATGTTCTTGCGCAATCTCCATGAAATCCATTTTTATATACTACTAAATCTATACTTATTATATCCCCATTTTTTAAAACGCTTTTTTTTGATGGTATCCCATGTATTACTTCATCATTTATAGATGCACATATAGCTCCTGGGAAATCTGATACACCTTTTACTCCACTTGGATAGCCTTTTTCTGCAGGTATTCCTCCATTTGTTCTTATTATATTTTCTGCAATTTTATCTAGTTCATACGTTGAAATTCCTGGTTTTATTGCTTTTTCTATTGCTTTTTGTGCAAGACAAGCAACTCTTCCTGCCTCTTTCATTAATTCAATTTCTCTTTTTGATTTAATTGTTACCAATTTTGTTCCTTCTTTATTTATTTTTAATATATTCTTCCACATCTTTTGCAACATCATATGATGTTTTTCCTACTTTATCTCCTGCTTTTGCTGAATAAAGTATTTTTGCATTTTCATAATAATTTATTAATTCTTCTGCTGATTCGCTATATACTTTTAATCTGTTTTTTACAACTTCTGGTTTTTGATCTTCTCTTTGATATAATTCTCCTCCACATTTGTCACATATTCCTTCTGTTTTTGGAGGGTTAAATACTACATTATATATTTCTGTGCATCCTCTGCAACTTCTTCTATTTGCTATTCTTTCAACTATTTCATCAAAAGGAACCTCTATATTTAACGCCATATCTACTTTTGCCTTTGTTTGATTTAACATATTATCTAAACTTATTGCTTGATTTTTTGTTCTTGGAAATCCATCTAAAACTGCTCCATTTTCTACATCTGCTTTGTTTAATCTTTCTTTTAACATTTTTATTGTTACTTCATCTGGTACAAGTTCACCTTTATCCATATATTGCTTTGCTTCTTTTCCTAACTCTGTTTCATTTTTTAGATTTTCTCTAAATAAATCCCCTGTTGATATATGTGCTAATTTTAAATCTTCTGCTATAATTTTTCCAACAGTTCCTTTTCCACTTCCTGGTGCACCTAGTAATACTATAAACATATTTCCTCCATCTGAACGAATAAAAATCTTCGTTCCATTTATTATTTTACATTGTAGGGGTCGCTGTAATAGCAACCTTCTACAGTGTTAATTTTATATTTTCATTTCTATTCTAAAAATCCTTTATAATGTCTCATTACTAATCTTGATTCTAACTGTTGTACTGTTTCTAATGCTACACCAACTACTATAAGTATTGATGTTCCTCCAAATGCTAAATTAAATCCTGTAAATCTCATAAGCATTGGAAGTATTGCAATTAAACTTAAAAATAATCCTCCAAATAATGTAAGTTTACTTATTATTGCTGATAAATACTCTGTTGTAGGTTTACCTGCTCTAATTCCAGGTATAAATCCTCCATTTTTCTTTATGTTATTTGATACTTCTGCTGGATTAAATGTTGCATATGTATAAAAATATGTAAATCCAAGTATTAATAATAAATATATAATAGCATTTGCTATAGTATAACCTATTCCAACATTAGATGTTGAAGTTGCTATTGAAAATTTATATATTGTAGCCCAAAATCCAGTTTGAGTTGCTATATTTGCGTTAAACATTTGTATTATCATCGCAGGAAATGTCATAAACGATGAAGCAAATATTACTGGTATTACTCCTGCCATTGCTAATTTCAATGGTATATGTGTATTTTGACCTCCATACATTTTTCTTCCTACTACTTTTTTTGCATATTGTACTGGAACTTTTCTTTCTGCTTCTTGTACAAAAACAACACCTGCCACTAATATAATAGCTCCAATTATCATTCCTAAAGATATTAATAGTCCTGTTGTGCTAAATCCTTCTACTGTAAATAATAAGTTATATATAGTTATTACAGCGGATGGAAGAGATGCTATTATACCTATAAAAATAATTATTGAAATACCATTTCCAATACCTTTATTTGTAATCTGTTCTCCAAGCCACATTAAAAGTGCAGTACCTGCAATTAAAGATAAAACTATTAATGCTCCTGTTGAAAATCCTGGATTAATAAATACTCCATATGCAGAATATGTGCTACTATATGACATGTAAATACCAACAGCTTCTACCAATGCTAAAACTAATGTAAGTATTTTTGTATATTTGTTTATTTTAGCCTTACCGGTCCTCTCCTCCTTCTTTCATAAGTTTTTCTAAAGAAGGAATGACCATTCCTAATAATTGTATAACAATTGATGCTGTTATATATGGGCTTATTGACATTGCAAATATAGAAAATCTTGAAAAAGCTCCTCCAGATATTAAATCTATAAGTCCTGATAATCCATTTGTTTGTGTTTGTGCTAAATTACTAAGTGCAATTGTATCAACACCTGGTACAGATATATAACATCCTAATCTAAATAGTACAATTAGTAATAATGTATATAACAATCTTTTTCTTATATCTGGTGTTTTTAAAGCATTTTTAATTGTTTGAAACAAATTAAATCACCTCTACTTTTCCACCAGCTGCTTCAATTTTTTCTTTAGCAGCCTTTGTAAATCTTGCTCCGCTTTACTGTTAATTTTTTATCTAATTTTCCAGTAGCTAAAATAACAATACCATCATTAGCTTTACTAATTATACCTTCTGCAATTAATGTTTCAGCAGTTACTTCTTTTGATTTACTCTTATTAAGCATTGTTAAAGTTACTTCTGTAAAGTTTAAAGCATGTATGTTTTTAAATCCTCTTTTTGGTAATCTTCTATATAATGGTGTTTGACCACCTTCAAATCCACGTCTAACTCCACCACCTGATCTTGCTTTTTGCCCTTTATGTCCTCTTCCAGATGTTTTTCCTAATCCTGAACCCATTCCACGTCCTACTCTTCTTTTTGTAACTTTTTTTTTGTTTGCTCTTATATTTCCTAACTCCATTATTTATTTACACCTCCGTCAATATTTCTTTTATTAGTCGAGTACTTCTCGCCTCTACATTATAAAATTTAATTTATTTCTTCTACCTTTTTTCCTCTTTTTTTTGCAATTTCTTCTATTGTAGACATGTTTTTAAGAGCATGCATTGTAGCATAGCCTACATTTCTTGGATTATTTGTTCCAATAACTTTTGTTTTTATATCTCTATATCCCGCAAGTTCAAGAATTGGTCTTACACTTCCTCCTGCAATAAGCCCAGAACCTTCTGCTCCTGGTTTTAATAATACACTTGCTGCTCCAAAAGTTCCTACAAATTCATGTGGTATTGTTGTTCCTACAATTGGAACTTCTATTAAATTCTTTTTAGCATCTTCTATAGCTTTTTTTATTGCATCTGGTACTTCTGCTGCTTTTCCATTTCCTATTCCCACATGACCATTTTCATCTCCAACAACTACTACTGCACTAAATCTAAAGTTTCTACCACCTTTAACAACTTTTGCAACTCTATTAATGGTTACTACTTTCTCTTTTAATTCCATTACTTCATTTTCCATATTTTTTTAAGTTTCCTCCTTTTTATAGGGATAAGATACATCCCCTACTTGTGAATTAATTATGTCAAGTTTTATGCTTACTTACCTTTTTAAAATTCTAGACCTGCTTCTCTTGCAGCTTCTGCAAGCTCTTTTACTATTCCATGATAAATATATCCGCCTCTATCAAAAACAACAGATTTAATATCTTTTTCTATTGCTCTTTTTGCAATTAAAACTCCCACTTCTTTTGCAGCCTCTTTATTTGATTTTTTTGTTTTTATATCTTTATCTAAAGTTGAGGCTTGAACTAAAGTTATACCTTTTACATCGTCAATTATTTGAGTATAAATATTATTATTACTTCTAAATATACATAATCTTGGGCATTGGCTTGTTCCACTTATTTTTGTACGTACTCTTTTATGTCTTCTTTCTCTTTCAACTTTTCTATTTGTTTTAGTAATCATTTAAAGTTTCTCCTTTCTATATATAATATTTAGTTTTAAAACGAAACAAAAGTGGTATATTGTTAGGAAAGCAATTAAAAATTTTTGAAATTATACAAAAGTATGTTGATAAAATTTTTATGCAGCTTGACAAGACAAGATGCCGCTTTTCGTTCGTTTTATTTTATTTCCCTGTTTTACCTTCTTTACGTCTAATATGTTCTTCAGCATATTTAATACCTTTTCCTCTATACACTTCAGGTGGTCTTTTTGTTCTTATAACAGCTGCACATTCTCCTACTAATTCTTTATCAATACCTCTAACTATTATTGAATTTGCATTTGGTACTTCATATGTTATTCCTTGTGGTTCTTCCATTTTTATTGGATGTGAATATCCTAGTGTTAAAACTAATGTTTTTCCTTGTTTTGCTGCTCTGTATCCTACTCCATTTATTTCTAATGTTCTTGTAAATTCTTGAGAAACACCTTGTATCATATTATTAATTAAAGTTCTTGTTAATCCATGTAAACTTCTGTTAAATGGTTCATCATTTAATCTTGTTACTGTTATAATATTGTTATCTAATTTTACAGTCATATTATTATGTATTTCTCTTTCTAATGTTCCTTTAGGTCCTTTTACAATAATCTTTTGTCCTTCTAATTTAACTTCTACGCCTTCAGGTATTGTAATTGGTTTCTTTCCTATCCTTGACATTTTATATCTCCTTTCTTTTATGTTTCTATTTTTAAATTACTTTAATCTTTAATTCTTAAATTACCATATATACGCTAATACCTCTCCACCTACACCAATTATTCTTGCTTGTCTATCTGTTATTACTCCTTTTGATGTAGAAATTAAGGCTATTCCTAAACCATTTAATACTTTTGGTAACTCATCCTTTGCTGCATATATTCTTAATCCTGGTTTACTTATTCTTTTTAATCCGGAAATCGCTTTATTTCCTTTTTCTGTATATTTTAAACTTATTCTAATAATACCTTGATTTTCATTTTTTATTTCTTCATATGCTTTGATATATCCTTCATTAAATAAAATTTCTGCTATTGCTTTTTTCATTTTAGATGCAGGAATATCTACTGTTTTAAATTTTGCACTATTTGCATTTCTTATTCTTGTTAGCATATCTGCTATTGGATCAGTAGTATTCATATTAATTTTCCTCCTTTTCTTTTCTAGAAGTTAGAACTTAGAGATTAGAATTTAGAATCTAAATTCATAAATTAATTTCTAACTTTCTTTCAATATTATTTTACAATTGAGAGGTTTCTTTTTTTGGTTTTCTAACCTCTAACTTCTATTTTACCAACTTGCTTTTTTTATACCTGGAATTTCACCTTTATGTGCTAGTTCTCTAAAACATATACGACAAACCCCATATTTTCTAATGTATCCATGTGGTCTACCACATAATTTACATCTATTATATTCTCTAGTTTTATATTTTTGTGGTTTTTGTTGTTTGATAATCATTGCTTTTTTAGCCATAATTTCTATTTTTCCTCCTTTTTTAATTAGGGATAAGATACATCCCCTACTTATGTGAATTAATGATGTCAGTTTTTTATGTTTTTTCTTCTCTTACAAAGTTTTGTTAGTTTACACTCTAAAAGGCATACCTAATAATGTTAATAATTCTTTTGCTTCTTCATCTGTTTTTGCAGTTGTTACAAATATAATATCCATACCTCTTAATTTATCAATTTTATCATATTCAATTTCTGGGAATATTAGTTGTTCTTTTATTCCTATAGAATAATTGCCTTTTCCATCAAAAGAATTTTTTGAAAGTCCCCTAAAATCCCTTACTCTAGGTAATGCAAGATTAAATAGTTTGTATGCAAAATCATACATTTTTGCTGCTCTTAAAGTAACTTTACAACCAATATTAACACCTTCTCTTAATTTAAATGCAGCTATTGACTTTTTCGCCTTTGTTATAACTGGTTTTTGTCCTGTTATTTGTGTTAAATCTGATATTGCATTGTCTAAACTTTTTGGATTGTCTTTTATATCACCTAGACCAATATTAATAACTATTTTTTCTAATCTAGGAACTTGCATAATTGATTTGTATTCAAATTTTTTCATTAATGCAGGTACTACTTCTTTTTCGTATTGTTCTTTTAATTTTTCCATGGATAGTTTTTTCCTCCTTTTTTTATTAGGGATAAAATACATCCCCTACTTGTAAATTAATGATGTCAGCTTTTATGCTTCCTTCCTTTTACTATTTTATTTTATTTCCGCATTTTTTACAAATACGAATTTTATTCTTTTCTTCCTTTATAATTCCTACTCTTGTAGGTCTGTTGCACTTTTGGCAAACTATATTTACTTTGCTACTATGTATGCTACATTCAACAGGTATAATTCCACCTTCTTCACCTTGTTTTTTAGGTTTTATATGTTTTTTTCTAATATTTACGCCTTTCACTATTACTTTTTGTGATTTTGGAATTACTTCTAATACTTCTCCTGTCTTTCCTTTATCGTTTCCTGATAAAACTTGAACTGTATCACCTTTTTTTATTTTCATTTAGGATTTCCCTCCTTTTTTATTATTTTCATTATTTTATATTCTCTTTTTCTACATAATAAATCAAAAGCGAGTATTGCTACGAAAGCTAGCAAAAAATCTTGAAATAATACAAAAGTACATTGAAAGATTTTTTTGCATCGCTTGACACCGCAAGACGAAACTTTTCATTCATTTTTATAATACTTCTGGGGCAAGAGACAATATCTTCATATAGTCTTTATCTCTTAATTCTCTTGCTATAGGTCCAAATATACGTGTACCTTTTGGATTACCATCATCACGTATAATTACAGCAGCATTTTCATCAAATCTTAAATAAGAACCATCTGATCTTCTAATTGGTTTTTTTGTTCTTACTATAACTGCTTTTACAACATCACCTTTTTTTACAACTCCATTTGGTATTGCACTTTTTACAGAAGCTACTATAATATCTCCAACTCCTGCAAATTTTCTATGTGATCCGCCTAAACATCTAATACACATTATCTCTTTTGCTCCTGTATTGTCTGCTACTTTTAATTTTGATTGTTGTTGTATCATTTTGGTTTCCTCCTTTTTTATCTGTAAATGAACATATCTTTACGTTATTTCAATTATTGATGTCAGTGTTTATATGTTTCTTTATTTACTTATTTTTTACTTTATAATTGCTTTTTCAATAATCTCTACTAATCTCCATCTTTTATCTTTAGATAAAGGTCTTGTTTCCATTACTTTTACTTTATCTCCTATTTGGCATTTGTTTTCTTCATCATGGGCTTTTAATTTATATGTCTTTTTTACAATTTTTCCATATATAGGATGTTTTACACTAGTTTCAACTGACACTACTATTGTTTTATCCATTTTATTTGATGTGACTGTACCAATCATAACTTTTCGAAGATTTCTTTCTTCCATTAACTGTTTTCCTCCTTTAATTCTCTTTGTTTTAATATTGTTTTTATTCTAGCTATGTCTTTTTTCACTTCTTTTATTTTCATAGGATTATCTAACCCATTTGTTGCTAAACTAAATCTTAATTTAAATAATTCTGATTTTAATTCTATTATTTCTTTTTCTAGTTCTGGTGAAGACATTTCTCTTATTTTATTTATCTTCATCAATATCACCACCTTGTTTATTTTCTCTATTTAAGAATTTCGTTTTTACAGATAATTTATGTGATGCAAGTCTTAAAGCTTCTCTTGCAATTTCTTCTGGCACTCCTGCTAATTCAAATAACACTCTACCTGGTTTTACAACTGCTACCCAATACTCTGTAGCTCCCTTACCTTTACCCATACGAGTTTCAGCAGGTTTTTTACTTATTGGCTTGTTTGGAAATATTTTAATCCATACTTTGCCACCTCTTTTTATATAACGTGTCATAGCAATTCTGGCTGCTTCTATTTGGTTTGCTGTAATTAATCCTGCTTCTAATGCTTGTAATCCGAATTCACCTTCATTTACAATATTTCCTCTTGTTGCTTTACCTCTATTTCTACCTTTTTGCATTTTTCTATATTTTGTTCTTTTTGGCATTACTGGCATTATTCTTTCCCTCCTTCTTTTCTTTCCTTTTTAGATGGAAGAATTTCTCCTTTATATATCCAAACTTTAACACCTATTTTTCCATATGTTGTATCTGCCTCATAGAATCCATAGTCTATATCTGCTCTTAAAGTTTGAAGTGGGATTGTACCCTCTTTATAAAATTCTGTTCTTGCCATATCAGCTCCACCTAGTCTTCCAGATACAGCTGTTTTTATTCCTAAAGCTCCTGCTTTCATAGTTTTTTGCATACATTGTTTCATTGCTCTTCTAAAAGATATTCTTCTTTCTAGTTGATTTGCAATATTTTCTGCAACTAATTGTGCATCTGTATCAATGCTTTTTACTTCAACTATGTTTAAGTTTACGTTTTTATTTATCATTTTTATAATTTCATTTTTTAAAATTTCTGCATAATTTCCGCCTTTACCTATTACTAAACCTGGTTTTGCAGTATATACATTTACTTTAACAAATTTTGGTGTTCTTTCTATTTCTATTTTAGAAATTCCGCTAACAAATAATTTTTTCTTAACGTATTCACGAATTTTGTGATCCTCTATTAAATAATCACTAAAATCTTTAGAGTTTGCATACCATTTAGAATTCCACTCTTTTATAACACCTACTCTTAATCCATGTGGATGCATTTTTTGTCCCATGTTAATTTTCCTCC
>JAUNSM010000085.1 GCA_030539215.1 Clostridia bacterium | reverse complement strand
ATGTGTCACTTTTTATCTTAAGGGTGTATTATTTAATTTTACCATTTGTAAATTTATTGATGATTTTTTGCATTTATTTATCTTTTCCTGGTTTAGTCCATGATATATAGTCACATCCATTATTTGGGTTGTTTTCACATATATAATAATTTCTTTTCTTCTTCGTTTTTCGTATTTGTACTGCTCCACCACATTTTGGACATTTTTCTTCTATTGTTTCTATTAATGGTTTAGCATTTTTACATTCTGGATATCCGTGGACATGCTAAAAACTTTCCATATTTTCCATATTTTATTACCATCATCTTTCCGCATTTATCACATGGTATATCTGATATTTCATATTCTAATTTTACATGTTCTAATTCTTTATCTACTTTTTCTACTATTTTTTCAAATGGTGCATAAAATTCTTTTATTATTTTTTTCCACTCTTCTTTTCCATCAGCAATTTTATCAAATTTTTCCTCCATTTGAGCTGTAAACTCCACATTTATAACATCACTAAAATTCTCTATAAGTAATTTATTTACTATTCTTCCTAAATCTGTTGGATGTAATTGTTTTTGAATTTTTTGTATATATCTTCTTGCAAGTATTGTAGTTATTGTTGGAGAATATGTACTTGGTCTTCCTATTCCCTTTTCTTCTAAAGCCTTTACTAAACTTGCTTCTGTATATCTAGGTGGTGGCTCTGTAAAGCTTTGTTTTGATTCTATTTTTTCTTTTATTACTTCTTGTTTTTCTACAAGTGGTGGTATTTTTGCAAATTCTTCTTCTTTTGCATTATCCTCTGTTTCTACATATAATACCATAAATCCCTTAAATTTAATTGTTTGTCCATTTGCTTTAAAATTATACTCATTAGCATTTATTTTTACAGAAAGAGTATCAAAAATTGCTGCAGACATTTGGCTTGCTATAAATCTATTATATATTAATTTATATAATTTATATTGGTCATTACTTAAACTTGCTTTTATTTTGTCTGGACTTAAATCTATATATGTTGGTCTTATAGCTTCATGTGCATCTTGAGAATCTGCTTTTGTTTTATAATATCTATTTTCATAATATTCTTTTCCATATTCATTTTCTATATAAACTTTTGCAGCACTCCTTGCTTCTTCAGATATTCTTGTAGAATCAGTTCTCATATATGTAATTAATCCTACAGCTCCTTTATCTGGTATTTTTACTCCTTCATATAAACCGTTGAGCTACTTGCATTGTTTTTCTAAGTGCAAAATTTAATTTTCTTGAAGCCTCCTGTTGCATTGTACTTGTTGTAAATGGTGGTGCAGGAGTCCTTTTCTTTTCACCTTTTTTTATTTCATCTACAATATATTTTGCATTTTCTATATCTTTTAAAATATTGTCTACTTCTTCTTTAGAATGAATCTCTATTTTTTTATTATCTTTTCCAAAGAATTTAGCTTCAAAACTTTTCTTTGATTTTTTATCTTTTAAAATAGCGTAAATATTCCAATATTCTTCTGGAATAAATTTTTCTATTTCTTCTTCTCTATCTACTATAAGCTTTACTGCAACTGATTGTACCCTACCTGCTGATAATCCTTTTTGAACTTTTTTCCACAATACTGGGCTTATTTTATACCCAACTATTCTATCTAAAACACGTCTTGCTTGTTGTGCATCTGTTAAATCCATATCTATTTGTCTAGGATTTTGTATTGCCTTTTTTACTGCATCTTTTGTTATTTCATTAAAAGTTACTCTACACATTTTACTTTTTTCAGTGTCAAGTATATTTGCTAAATGCCATGCTATTGCCTCACCTTCACGGTCAGGGTCAGTTGCAAGATACACTTTTTTTGCATTTTTAGCTTCCTTTTTTAAAGATTTTATTAAGTCACCTTTTCCTCTAATGTTTATATATTGAGGTTCAAAAGTTTTTGTATCCACCCCTAATTTTGATTTTGGTAAATCTCTAATATGCCCCATAGATGCAATAACTTTTGTGCTACCTCCTAAAAATTTTTTTATTGTATTTGCCTTTGCAGGAGATTCCACTATAACTAATTTATCTGCCATTTTATTTTGAACAAATTAAAATTTGTTCTTCCTCCTTTTTTATATCTATTATGCCAATTGCTAGGACAGAAGCCAAATTTTTACATTGATGACCTCTACTTTACACTCTCTTATTTATATAAAGGATATTCTTCACAAATGTTAGAAACCTTTAATTTTATTTCTTCTTGTTTTTCTTCATAATTTTCTACTGTCATATTTATAAGCTCTGCTATTTTAACCATTTCACGTTCTTTAAATCCTCTTGTGGTAACAGCAGGTGTTCCAATTCTAATTCCACTTGTTATTGTTGGTTTTTCTGTATCAAATGGAACTGCATTTTTGTTAACAGTTATTCCTATTTCATCAAGTCGTACTTCTAATTCTTTTCCTGTTATCCCTTTATTTCGTAAGTCAATTAACATTAAATGATTATCTGTACCTCCTGATACTAAATTAAATCCATATTTTAATAACTCTTGTGATAATACTTTTGCATTTTTTACTATTTGTTTTTGATATTCTTTAAACTCTGGTTTTAACGCCTCTCCAAAACATACTGCTTTTGCAGCAATTATATGCATCAAAGGTCCACCTTGTGTGCCTGGAAACAAGGCTTTATCAATTGCTTTGCCATATTTTTCTTTACAAAGAATTAGTCCTCCTCTTGGACCTCTTAATGTTTTATGTGTTGTGCTTGTTACAATATCTGCATATTGAACTGGATTTTGGTGAAGTGAAGTTGCAACTAATCCTGCAATATGTGCCATATCAACCATAAATAAACTGCCTACTTTATCAACAATTTCTTTTATTCTTTTAAAATCTATTTCTCTTGGGTAACTACTAGCACCTGCTAAAATTAATTTTGGATTATTCTCTAAAGCTAATTTTTCTAATTCATCATAATCAATTCTACCAGTTTTTTCATTAACCCCATATGGAATAAAATTATACAATTTCCCTGATGAATTTACTTTACTACCATGAGTTAAATGTCCTCCATGAGCTAAATTCATTCCTAATACTGTATCACCTGGTTTTAATACAGCAAAATATGCTGTCATATTAGCTTGTGCACCAGAATGTGGCTGAACATTGGCATATTCTGCATTAAATAATTTTTTTGCTCTTTCTATTGCTATATTCTCTGCAATATCAACATATTCACAACCACCATAATATCTATTACCAGGATACCCTTCTGCATATTTATTTGTTAAATAACTTCCGATTAGCCTCCATTACACTATTACTAACAAAATTTTCAGATGCAATTAATTCTATTTTACTACGTTGTCTTTTTAGTTCTTTTTGAATAGCATTATATACTTCTTCATCTGTATTTTTTAAACTTTCAAAACTTGGCATGCTATCACCTCTTTAATTTATTTTAATTGCATTATATACTAAATAATTTTTCATGTAAACAATTTTATTAAATTTTAAACCTAAAAAATTACTAGATAGTGGTTTTCTAATTTTAGAGACAGGCTGTATATTTTTAAGCTTAAAAACATACAGCCTGTCTCTATTTACCTACTTTATCTTTTACAATTAGAATAATTGCTCAATTTATTTTGGAATTTTCGTTAATTTTTATATTCACATTTACATTATTTTAAAAAATTTACACACTATTCTTGACAAACCCTAATCAATCGCCATAAAAGTGTTTTTCCCTCATCCGACGCGTGATTTAGAGGCCACACGGCGGGCTTTTTACTCTGCAGAAACTTTACTCAATACTAAATAACTAAATTCATTTTCTGACTGTAGCTCTACTTTATAGGAGATATCAGAGCCCAGAGAAACTACTGGACGAGCCCCACGGGTGACGCTATTGTAGTCGTCCACATCGCCGTTATAGCTCACATAGTGCACGTTGTAAGCGCTACCGCTATACGGAGAGGCCAACCAGTAGTAATCGTTGCCACTGTAAGTGAATCCAGTTAATCCTGCGTCTGGTAATTTGTTTAATATGAATAGTCCTGGGGCTGGTTCTTCTGAATTTAAAATTGTATAACCACTAGCATTTATTGCACTTTTTTCTATCGCATTGTTTATTTCTGGCAATGTTAACATTCTTACTTTATCTGCGTTTCCTGTTAAGAATAAATTTCCTCCATTTGTATTTTCTGTTACTGCTGTTCCTCCTTTTGTTACTGCGTTATACCATCCTATATTATATTTATTTGAAAGGTTATCATAA
>JAUNSM010000029.1 GCA_030539215.1 Clostridia bacterium | reverse complement strand
TACATTGTAAAAATTTTTTATAAAAGTGTATCATTTAATATTGCAATTTATAAAAGGGTTAAATTTATTGAAAAATCTTGCAAATCTCAAAAAAATGTGCTATTATTTATAAGTATTTATTTTTGGTGCTATATTTCGGGGTGTAGCTCATTTGGTAGAGCGCGTGGTTTGGGACCATGAGGTAGCACGTTCGATTCGTGTCACCCCGACCAATTTCATAAGAAATTACCTAATTTTGGGTAATTTCTTTTTTGCCTAAAAATAGCGACTTTCAGCTATATAAATTTTATGAACGGATTTTAAATCATCAAATTTTATCTGAAAATATCTCAAAATATTTCACAGTTGCATTATAATTGCATTAAATTTTTTTGAAATTTTAAATATACTGGATGTAGTAGAGAAGAAATATTTGTAAATGGAAGATACTATGATAAATTACATATGGATATACTTGAAAATGAATTTGAAGGAGATTATATAAGAAACAAAAATGTAAAATAATGAACAAATGAACAAATTCAACTATAATAACTTGAAAAAATATTATAAGTTTGATATAAATAAAACATAAGAAAAAAGGTGTTGAATTATGAAATATTATATGTTTAATGGCTTGAGTGGAGAAGAGACAAATAACACTAAAAAACAATTAAATAAAAAAAAAATATGGAAAGTGTCAATAGTATTATTTTGTATTGCACTAATTGTTTCATTTATAGTTTTATATACTGTGAATGAAAGATGCAGGGAAGTATTTGATAAATATATATTTAGAAAACAAGTATATGAAAATAACTTACCTATAATTGAAATAAATTCTTCACAAAAAAATGGGGTATGTGCATATGATAAATATATTGGAGTATTAGAACAAAACATTTTAAATTTATATAACAAATCAGGATTTAAAGAGCATAGCTTAGAAGTAGAAATATCTAATCCATTATTTGAGTCAAATGGAGGATATTTATGTATTGCTGAAAAAGGTGGACAGAAGGTATATTTAATTTTGGGTAAAAATATAGTTTGGCAAAATGAAATAGAAGGTAATATAAGTAGCATAAGTTTAAATAAAAATGGGTATGTAAATATAATAATATCTGGTACAAGTTATAAAACTGTAATTGCAACATATGATGAAAAAGGAAAAGAATTATTTAAAACATATTTATCTACAACAAATGTAATAGATACAGATATATCTCCAGATAATAAATATTTAGCAGTAGCAGAAGCTAATTTTTCTGGAATAGTAATTCAGTCGACCATAAAGATAATATCAATAGAAGATGCACAGAAGCAAGCTTCCCAAGCAGTTAAGTATACACATTTTGCAGAAGCAAATGATTTAATTATAAATATAAAATATCAAGATAAAAACCAATTAGTATGTATGTATGATGAATATATTGATATTTTGAAAGAAGGACAAAATAATAAAGTAATAAATTTTAAGAATGAAGATGTGTTATTTTCAGATATTAAGTTAGAGAGTAAAATAATTAAAATAGAAAAAAAACCGACAGATTTATTTAATGCAGAAGCGGAAATGAAAATAATTAATAATGATTTTGAAAAAGAAATTACATATGTAATAGAAAATATACCTAAAGCAATCTGCGTAAAAGATAATATGATAGCAATAAACTTAGGTACTAATGCGTTATTTATAAATGAAAATGGGTGGCTAGTAAAAGATTATAAAGCTTCACAAGAAATTCAGAAAATAGTATTATGCGGGAATATTGCAGGAATTGTTTCAAAAAATAAAATAGAAGTTATTTCATTATGAGAAAAGCATTACGTTAAAGTAGGACATTATAATCTGCGGTGCTTTTTGCTACAAAACACAAAAGAAAGAGAGGAGGTATTAAAAATGTATATTATATTAGATTTAATAGTAGTTGGTATAATTGCGTTATTTACTTTTTTAGGGTATAAACAAGGATTAGTAAAGTCAGCAATAAAAATATTATCTTTTTTTATTGCTATTATAGTTTCTTTAATTTTATATAAACCAGTAAGTAATGTTGTAATAAATAATACTTCAATAGATGAAAATATAAAAAATGTAATTATAGAAAAAATAAAACCAGACGGTGTAGAGCAAAATGAAGAAGTATCTATACAAAACAGCATTACAAATAAAATGATAGGGGCAGCAAATAACACAATAGAAGAAATAGCAAATGTCTTTTCTGTAAAATTAATAGAGATATGTGTTTTATTGTTATTATATATTATTATAAAAATAGTTTTGAAATTTGTATCAGCACTTACAGACTTAATAACCAAGTTGCCTGTATTAAAACAAATAAATAAATTTCGGGCGGAACAGTATATGGTATAGTAAAAGGAGTAGTTATTGTTTATTTTATATTAGCAGTTATTTATTTAGCATCTCCATTAATGAACGAAAGCACAGTAAATACAATAGAAAGCTCCTTTCTTACAAAAACTCTATATAACAACAATATATTGCTAAATATTATTATATAAGAACAAAGTTCCATTTTGCTTTTGCTGATTTAATTTTCTTAAATAAGGCAAAGAAATCCTGAAAGCAATAGCAATTGCAAAGTTTTATTATATAGGGATTTCTAAAGATTTTTCTAGTTATATAAAAAAATAGATATAAATGTTGATATTTGTATCTATTTTTGTTATACTATTAAATACGTTACAAAGTAGGAGAGATGATAAAAATGGGAAAACATGATAAAGCAAAAAGAGATATTCAAGATGATATTAAGAAGAAATCAAAGAAAAAGAAACATATTGGATTAAAAATTTTTATATTTATATTAATATTACTTGCTATTGGAGGAGGAATCTTTGCAAAAAGAGTATATGATCTAGAGGGGAATTGGCTAGCAGCACTTTTAGGACATAATAAAAAAACATTAGAAAACTTGGATAAATTACAAGTACTTATTATGGGCGAAAGTACGGGGATGTCAGATACAATAATCATATGTTCATATAACCCAAAAACACAAGAAGCATCAATGCTTTCAATTCCAAGAGATACCTTTATAGGTAAAAGCAAAAGTAATGCAAAAACAACAGATAAAATAAATTCGATATATAATGCAGGGAAAAGCCCTGAAAAAACTTTAGAAGCAGTAAATGAATTAACAGGATTAGATATTAAGAATTATGTAATAATAGATACAAAAGCTTTAGTTGAATTAGTAAATACAATTAAACGGAGTAGAATTTAATGTTCCAATGGATATGAAATATGATGATTATTCACAAGATTTACATGTAGATTTAAAAGAAGGATATCAAAAATTAAATGGTGACCAAGTAGAGCAATTAGTAAGATTTAGACATAATGCTAATGGGTCTACATATTCTTATGAATATGGAATAGAAGATTTTGGTAGAATGAGAACACAAAGAGAAGTAATTTTAGCTATTGCAAAACAAACAATGCAATTAAAAAATGTAAAAGAAATAGGTAGAATAATAGACATTGCAGAAAAATATGTACAAACAAATATGGATATAAAATCTTTAAAAGATTATATACCATATGCAGTAGAGATGAATACAGACAATATAAAGGCAGAACAACTTCCAGGCGAATCAAAATATATAAATGGAATATCATTCTTTTTAGCTGATGAAGAAGAAATAGAAAAAATGGTTAATGAACTATTTTTTTAACCTTCTATTTTTACTTCTCTTTTGCTTGATTTTTAAATACAAATAACACAAGAAAAGAACAAATATTATTTCTATAAATCTTATAAAAGCTCTAGATTTTTTTACATTGTTATTTGCTAATAAGTTTTCTGTATATTTAATACCTTCTACCGTATATGTAACACTTCCAATTATATCTCCACTTTTTATAGGAGCCTTTAAATTATCATTTAATTTTACTTCAGGCAAAACTGCAGAATTCTTATTTTCTTGTTTGATTAACACATTAATATCATTTGAAACAATAGCATTTAATGTTTTAGTATCTTTAGTTGCATTACTGATGTTTGTTGTTTGAACAATTCCGACCACTTTTAATTACTTGTTTTAATGTATAAGTATTATATCCAAAATCAAAAAGATTTTTAGTGTCTATATATCTTTGACTAAGACCTTCACTTGTTTGACCAGAACCCAAAACAACAGTTATTAATTCTAAACCATCTTTATTTGCAGATGCAATTAAACAATTTGCAGCAGGAGTAGTAAAACCTGTCTTTACACCTGTGGCATATTTATAATAGTAGTTATCAGCTCTATCATTATTATTTACTATTAGCAATGCGTTAGTAGTGGTAAACAATCTGTCCTCTCTTTCATATTTATTAGTAATAGGTAGCTTATATGAAGTTGTAGAAGCTAAAGTTCTGAAAGTTTCATTCTTCATAGCATATTGAGCTATTAAACCTAAATCAAAGGCAGTTGAGTAATGGTTTTCATTATGAACACCATTTGGATTAACAAAATGTGTAGAAGTACAACCAATTTCTTTTGCTTTTTCATTCATTAATTCGGCAAAAGCTTCAACAGAACCAGAAACATGTTCAGCAAGAACAATGGCAGCATCATTAGAAGAACCTACCATTAAGACATATAATAATTGTTCTATTGTTAAATTTTCATCAATTTGAAGATTTGCTGTTACATATCCTGAAGAAAGTGACATTACAGAATCATAACTTACAGTAGCAACATCGTTTAATTCACAATTTTCTAAAACTATAATGGCAGTAAGTACTTTAGTTAAGCTTGCAGGATATTTTTTTTCATTCATATTTTTTTCATATAAAATTTTTCCAGAAGAAAAGTCCATAAGTAAAGCTGATGGAGATGAAATATTAGGAGTATTTGATTCATTAGCATTTACAAAAGGAACAAAAAGTATATTTAAGGTTAATAGCAAAAACAAACAAATACAAAAATTTTTAAAATATCTCATTTATAATATACCCCCAAAAATACAAAATTATATTTATATAATATATTAAAATTTAATTAAAAACAATATTAAAGGAGGTTTTTTTGTGGAAAATTTAAGCAATAAGCAAAAAATAGTATTAATTATAATAGGAATATTAGTAATATTATTCATAGCATTTTACATTACAAAAAAAACAAATAATTACAATTATGATGAATTAGAAGTAATAGAAGAAGAAAATAATTCTATTCAAGAAAAGGAAGAGCAAATAATAGAAGAAGAGATTATAGTACATATAACGGGAGAAGTAGAAAATGAAGGAATTATAAAAATAAATAAGAATTCAAGAATAGCAGACGCAATAGAAAGAGCAGGAGGAACAACTGAATATGCAGATTTATCAAAAATTAATTTGGCATATGTAATTAAAGATGGACAAAAAATATATATACCAAATATAAATGACAAAGAAACACAAGAGACACAAGAAACTATGGAACAGTACATTACAGAAGAAGCAGGAGATAATATTGTAATAGAAGACAAAAAAATTGAAGAAAAAGTAAATATCAATACAGCATCACAAACAGAATTAGAAACATTATCAGGGATAGGACCATCAACAGCACTTAAAATAATTAATTATAGACAAGAAAATGGAGAATTTAAAACAATAGAAGATATAAAAAATGTATCAGGTATAGGAGAAGCAAAATTTGAAAATATAAAAAACAATATTTGTATTAAGTAAAAGAATAAATTAACTGTATTTGTAAATAATACAAATAACAATTATTTACAAATGGAGGTTTTTTAATTTGATTAATAAGGTAGAAATTTGTGGAGTAAATACTGCAAAATTGCCTATGCTATCAAATGAAGAAAAAAAGGGACTTTTAAAAAAAATAAAAAATGGAGATGAGTTAGCAAGGGAAGAATTTATAAAAGGAAATTTAAGATTAGTGTTAAGTGTGGTACAAAGATTTGGAGGAAGACGGAGAAAATTCAGATGATTTATTTCAAATTGGGTGCGTACGGATTAATAAAAGCTATTGATAATTTTGATATTACACTAAATGTACAATTTAGCACATATGCTGTGCCAATGATAATACGGAGAAATAAGAAGATATTTAAGAGATAATAATTCAATTAGAGTAAGTAGATCAATTAGAGATTTAGCATACAGGGCTTTACAAGCAAAAGAAAGATTAACAAAAGAAAATCAAAAAGAACCAACTGTAGAACAAATTGCAAAAGAAGTAGGTGTAACAAAAGAAGAAATAGTAATAAGTTTAGATGCTATACAGGATCCAATATCACTTCAAGAACCTATATATAATGAAGGAAATGAAAGTATATATATAATGGATCAGATAAAAGATATTAAAAATACTGATGAATTATGGGCAGAAAATATTACTATTAATGAAGCAATGAAAAAATTAAATAATAGAGAGAAAACAATAATATCAAAAAGATTTTTTGATGGAAGAACACAAATGGAGGTAGCAGAAGAAATAGGAATATCTCAAGCACAAGTTTCAAGACTTGAAAAAAGTGCTATAAAAAGAATAAGAAAAATGTATACATGAAATTTTTAAAAAATATTTTAGATTTCTACTAAAATCACATCATCGCCAATGCACTTAATATTTTGCCAAGGAATTATTATATCATTATTAGAAGAAAACATATTAAGAAGTTTAGAATTTCCAGGCACAATTATAGAAGTAATTACGCCACTTTTTAAATCAGCAGTAACATCTTGTACAAAGCCTAGCCTTTTACCATCAGATATATTAATTACTTCTTTATGTTTAAAATCTAAACCTTTTGATCCCACATTAATCTCCTAAATACTAACTTATATTAAAATATATTCATTTAGAAGAAAAAAATTGCTTACTTTATTTAATATTATTGCTAAAATAGAAAAGTTAGATTATAATAAATTAAGAATATATAAAAAGGTGGCGATTATGTGGAGTTTTTTGCTAATGAAGGAAAAAACATAGAAATACAAGTAAATGGAAAAGAATATTTGCGACATGCAATAAAAACAAGATTTATAAAACAAGGAGAAAGCTACATAGATGTATTTAAAGAATATGTAAGTCCAATATATAAAGAAGGAGATATAGTATCAAGTAGTGAAAAAATAATTGCTTTATGCCAAAATAGAATAGTAAAAAGAGAAGACATAAAAATTGGATTTTGGGCAAAGTTTTTATCTAAATTTGCGTCACATCCTGATACAGGAGTTGGAGTAGGTGAAACGATAAAAATGCAATATGCAATAGATACAGTTGGCTTATTCAGAGTATTATGGGCAAGTGTTGCTAGTGCTGTTACAAAGCTATTTGGGAAAAAAGGTGTTTTTTATGAAATAGTAGGACAAGAAGTAAGTGGATTAGATGGGTTTTATGATCACGTTTGGGAAGAGTATGGAGATATTGGAATTAAATTACCGGAAAATCCTTCAAGAGTGTGTAATGAAATAAAAGAAAAACTTGGAATTAGTTGTATGATTGTAGATGCAAATGATTTGGGACAAGAAATATTAGGGCATTCTGATGATATAACATTAAGTGAAGAAGAATTAAAAGGATTAATTAAAGACAATCCATCAGGACAAAGCAAACAATTAACACCAATTATATTAATAAGAGAAAAAAGTGTGTAATAAATTAATAATAACATAATTTTTTCTATAGAAAATCCAATTTACACAACATTTTAGATAGTCCCACCTTGGGTTATGAGGACTAGCTTGTCAATATCACTGTTTCTATTAAATAAAAACAAGTGCTGTTCTGTAAGGTTCCAGAATGACACTTGTTTTATTATATATTTTCTTTTCTATTGTTTTTCGTTTGGTTTGTGGTCAAATATTATATGCTTTTTATTCTATAACTTCTATAAAATTGCATTAGTTAGTCTATAATCAAGAAGATTTTAATTCTTTTAACATCTGTCCGATATGAATTTTTCTTCTTTCTGTGTCAGCATTTAATTCTTCTGTTTCTTTTTCATATAGAACAACAAGTTTTTCAATCTCTTCTTCTGATAAATCATCTTCATCAATTTCACCATTATCATATTGTACTTGAAGAAGTTTTAATCTTTTTTCTTCTTCATTTTCTTCAATCTGTATATTTTCTAAAAAATTAGCTTTATTTTTAACATCTGTAATTGGTTCTTCAATAATGTTTTTACTAACAGTTATACTTCTCTTAGAAAAAAATCTCTTGAAAAAGTTAAATATTTTAATAAATACATTATTTTTATATTTTACTAATTTATTGCTCTTCATGTTTTTTTCCTCTTTTCTTTAGTTCTTCTGATACCTGATGTTCTAATTCTTTAGTTTGGGCATTTTTAGATTTAGCTTCATCTCGTTGCTGTTTTACTTGTGAAAGTTTGCTTCTTTTCATTCCTAATCCAAATTTTCTTAACAGAGCAATTTTTTCTCTATATTCTTCTGGAACTTCTTCTATTGGTTCTCCTGCATATTCTTTTAAAATTTCTCTTTCTTTAGAATATCTCCATCTAGAATATAAAGTTACTTCTTCTTGTTGTTCTTCTGTCATTTCATCTTTTTTTAATCTTTTATTATTATTGTTAAAAAAGGTGCCTCTCATTAGTATTCCATTATGACTCTTTAGAAAATCTATTACTTGTTCATATACCGCTTTTTCTTTTTTTCTTAATCCAAATTTTCTTAACAGAGCAATTTTTTCTCTATATTCTTCTGGAACTTCTTCTATTGGTTCTCCTGCATATTCTTTTAAAATTTCTCTTTCTTTAGAATATCTCCATCTAGAATATAAAGTTACTTCTTCTTGTTGTTCTTCTGTCATTTCATCTTTTTTTAATCTTTTATTATTATTGTTAAAAAAGGTGCCTCTCATTAGTATTCCATTATGACTCTTTAGAAAATCTATTACTTGTTCATATACCGCTTTTTCTTTTTTTCTTAATCCAAATTTTCTTAACAGAGCAATTTTTTCTCTATATTCTTCTGGAACTTCTTCTATTGGTTCTCCTGCATATTCTTTTAAAATTTCTCTTTCTTTAGAACGTCTCCATCTAGCATATAAAGTTACTTCTTCTTGTTGTTCTTCTGTCATTTCATCTATTTTTAATTTTTTATTATTATTGTTATAAAGGTTGCCTCTCATTAGTATTCCATTATGACTCTTTAGAAATTCTATTACTTGTTCATATGTTGTTTTTTGCTCAATACTATCAATTTCATCTTCAAATTCAATAAAGTCTTTTAATACCCCTTCAATTATAAATGGATCAAATTCTTCTTTACTTCCTCTTGTTTTGGATATTGGTAGTAAATCTATATTCCATAAATCAATTTCAGTTGCTAAATCAATTATTGCTTGTATTTTATTTTTTTCCTCATCTGTTAATTCTTCAGAATCATCAAATCCATCTAAATATTTACTATATTTATTTTTTATTCTTCTTAAAACAGCATAATAATGTTGTTCTTGTTTATTAGAACTATTTCTGTCTGGTAACATTCCATTATGTTGCTCAATCCATTCTGTTACAATTGTGAATGCTTCTAAATCATCTATTGGTTCTGCATTTTCAAATTTTTTTTCAATTTTAACGGTTAATGAATTATTTACTAAATCTATAATAACTGGTCTTTTATCGTCTGGTAACGGATTATCTTCATTTACAGTATAAATTGCTCTACCTAGTTGTTGTAAGTATAAAATTCTAGAATTCTCATCTAATGCTCTAAACCATATAATTCCGTCTACGCTATCTATATGTAATCCTTCGTTTGCCTTATTCATTACTACCATAAACTTCGTTTCATCTGAATTATCTGCTTCAAATGCATTTAGTTCTTGTTGATTTCTATCTTCTCCTGCTTTATTTTTATCTTTTCCATTCCAACTGCCACTCATAGCATGACATTGTGGCTTAATATCTGTACCTTCAAAAACTTTATTTAAGTAATCTTGATATGCTTTTAATTTGTCTTCTCCTGTTTTTGTTCCAATTTTATTTCCATCTTCATCTTCAATTTCTCCTTGATCTGTAACAGGTATAAATACAATATACTTTCCACCTTTTTTTACATTTTGTCTTAATATTTCTTCTTTTCCAATTCCATTATCAAGATTTTTTCTTGCTTCTTCTTCAAGTTCTTTTCTGGTTTCTTCTCCAATTTCTGCATCTATTTCTGTATTTAATTTTGCTATTAATTCATTGTATTTTTGTAATTCTTCTGTTCTTTTTGTTTCATCTTCGATATCCTCAATTCTTGTTCGTAAATCCTCCATTTTACCTGATGAAATCAAGTCATATTTGCAATAAACAAGCTTAGGATTTACTACATAACCCATTCTTATAGCATTTTTTCGTTTGGATGCTCCTGAGCATACTTTTGCATTTGTACTAGTGCAATAAAGCTTTTTCCTGAACCTGTCGGAAGAATTACTTGTGCAAATTTATGTGTTTTAAGGATTTCGTTTGTATTGTTAAAAGCTCTTTGTTGATAATCTTTTAATTTTATTCCTGTATTTTCAATATCATAGTATCCTAAAAATCTTTCAATAATCTCAGTATTTATATTTCCTTGTAATATTTCTCTATTTTCACTTAATAGTTGTTCTAAATTCCCATTAATATATGCTTCATATAATCCTTGTCTTGTTGCTATGTTTAATAAAAAAGATGGTATTTGTTTTTCTGCTATTCCTGCTTGTTTTAATTTATTGTATATATCTATACAATTTCTATCTTGTAATCTTTTTATTAATTCATTCTTTTCAGTTGTTTTAAATTTTTCTATCCCTATTTCTTGCCAGTTATATTGTGATACTACTGCTTCTGCATAATATCTTGATTTGTCTATTTTACTGCTTTCATTTCCATATGTTTTTGTAATAATATTCTGAATATTTACAAATCCACCCTTTTGTATAACTGTTTCTAACTTATCAATTGATAAATCTTTTATATCTTCTACTAATGTTTGTTCTTCTTTTTGCAAATTCAAATTTACTGATTCACTTAGTTTTACACCTTTTCCACTTTGTCTTGATATTATTTCAGGTTCTATTCTAAAACCATTATCTCTTATATATTGTATTATATCTTCGAATCCTAAATTATTGCCTAATATTTCTTCTAAAATGTTTGAAAGTTCTATTGCATTTTTCCTTGCTTTGCTTAAATAAAACATATTCTTTACAATAGAATCTGCTTTCCCATAATCAATTGTTCCATTTGTCAAATCATACATACCTTCTATTGAAATATTATCTTTAACTGTTTTTTCAATTTCTGGTAAAGTAGGAATTTTTGCACCATTTTGTACGGCTGTTATTAATGCTATTTTTAGTTTTTCAATCTTTTCTTTATCTAATTCATCTACTTGTTGAATTAATGCAAACATATCTGCAACTTCTTTAGGTATTTCTATTATATTGCTTTTTTTTATTTCTCCATAATGAATAACTTCCATTGAAGAAAAAGCATTTCCAATAGTTTGTCTTAATTTTGAATTTGATGAATGTGGTATGACGTATTCTAATATATGTTCATTTTCTAGTATTGCAAGTTTTGCATATATTTTATTTACTTCTAATAGTTGTTCTTCATCTAAAGACTGATAACTACTAATTCTTGCCTTTGGTGAACTATATACTATACCTTTTCTTAAATGTGCTTTACTTGAATCTAATTCTCCATTTTTAGAAATATATCTTTTAGATATTACTTCTTGCAATGCTTCACTATTTTCTGCTTTTTCTATTTCTGCAAAAAACAAATCAATTTTTTGCCTTTGTTCTTGTGATGAATTTTCTAGTGCTTGCTCTATTTTTAGAGCAAGCTCTTCTAACATATATTGTCCTGCACTAACTGTTTGCTTTCCAAGTTCTGCTTTTGGAATTCTTACAATTACATATTTATCTTTATATGAACCTCTAGCATAATTTATTGCAATATTGCTATTGCTTGTAAGAGATATGCAATTTGTATCTTTTCTATAATGCATTTTTATATGATCATATAATTCTTCAAGAGATATTTCAGAGTCTTCATTATATTTTGCTTCTCCATCATATCTTTCTCTATCTGTTCTTATTCTTTCTACTTCTCCGTTTGCAGACGTAGTTATGCCTTGTTCAATATCATTATTATCTGCCATGTTTAATGCTCTAAAGAAATAATAATTTTCTTCATCTTGTATTATATTAAAATTATCTACATTAAAAACATTTAAATTCATATTTTTTATTCCTTTTTGATTTTTTCACTATAATTCTACATTTTTATTATATCATAAAACTTTTAATTTTTATCAATAATACATCAAAATTGTTTACTTTTTTATAAGCATAAAAATAAGCAAGTCTTCAAAGACTTGCTATTCTTGGTTGCGGGGGATAGACTCGAACTATCGACCTTTGGGTTATGAGCCCAACGAGCTGCCAACTGCTCCACCCCGCGATATAAAAAATTTTGAGTATTAGATATTGTACTTTTTTGTCCTTTTATTAAATAAGTTTTAATCATTTAATAAAGATTAATAAAAATACTAACCGTTCTACACCACGATGAACAAAGTTTATTATACTACGCATATCGCATAAATGTCAACACTTTTAATAAAATTAATACATTTGAGTCTAAATAAATTATTGAAAAGTGATTAAATTTATTATATATTATATGTAGTTCACTATAAATTTTATTCATAGAATTGGGAAAAAGGTGATATAATAAACAAGAAAGAAGGGGTTAGAATGAAAAATAAATTAATTATAAAAGAATGTAAATCGTGTAATGCAATGGTAAAAGTCTTAAAAGATTGTAATTGCAAAAACTGTGGAATTAAATGCTGTGGAGATATAATGAGCGAAGTAATTTCAAATTCAACAGATGCATCGACAGAAAGACATATTCCAACATATCAAAAGGTAGAAGATGAAATATTTGTAAGAGTGGATCATCCAATGGAAAAAGAACACTATATAGAATGGATTAGTCTTGTAAATGAAAATCAAGAAACAACTGTAACTCTATATCCAGAACAAAATGCAGAAATAAGATTTAGATATATACCAGGTTCTACAATATATGTATATTGTAATAAACATGGATTATGGAATACAGAGGTAAAATAAAGCATATACTATTTGCATCCCAAGATAAATCCATTAAAGTATTTATAAAGCTCATTAGACTTGGAAGATATTTCTCCTAATATTATACTAATTCTTTTTTGTTATAGCGTATTATAGTTAGTACTAAAAAAATAACAGATGAACAAGCTGTAATAATTATCATTATTGGATTTATTTTAACATCTATAATAACATTTCTAATGTCAGCTAATGTAAACATAGAAAAATATTTTAAAAACTCAGTTGATTCTGCTATTGAAGAAAACATTTGTAATACATAACCTATTAAAACTATTCCTAAACTTAATCCTAACATTTTTTTTGATTTATGTGTAAATGTTGATAAAAACATACAAACGAAGAATACTACTAAAGCAGGGAATACAGGAGTTATACTAAGTAAAACATATTGAGTTTTATCAAATTCTCCACTTAAAGATAATCCAACAAAATTAAATAATCCTATTACAAATATCATTGATATAATATATATTAATCCACATAGTACTTTACTAAAAATAATAGAGTTTCTTTTTATAGGTAAACTATTTAAATATTCTATTGTTTTGTCACTTTCTTCTTTTAATAAAATATTAGAGCCTAATAAACCAGAATAACATCCTATTATTAATAAAACAAATACAAAGCCTTCAGTTTTTAACCAGCCATAAGCAGAATCAATAGAAGAAATATCCATATTAAAAGCTTTTAATATTTCTTGTGGAAATACTTTCATCATTTCATCCATCATTTTAATATTATCACTATTAATAATAGAAGGATACATTAAAAATACAACTAAAAATAATCCAATTAATATTAATAACCAAATTATAAAACTTTTTAAATTTATTTTCATTTCTCTTTTAAACATAATTACCTCCTATTTATAGTAATGTAAGAAGATATCTTCTAAAGAAGGTTCTTCTATTAAAATTTTATCTATTTTATATTTTATAAGTTCTTTTAGCAATAAATTTGATGATAATGTATTTTTAAATTTAACTATATTTTCTTTTTTAGAAATTATTTCTACTTTTAAAGTACTTGCTATTTTTTCAGCTTCATTAGATTCTATAGTAACAAATGTTAGATTTTTTTTATGCATTTCCTTCATTGATTCTATTTTTAAAAGATGACCTTCTTTAATAATTCCAACACGATCACATATTTTTGAGATTTCACTTAATATATGTGTAGAGTAGAAAATTGTAGTGCCTTTTTTCTTTTCCTCTTCTAAAAGCTCATAAAATACTTGTTGCATAATTGGATCTAATCCACTAGTAGGTTCATCTAATATTAGTAATTTAGGTTCATGCATAAAAGCTAGCACTATACCTAATTTTTTTGAATTTCCTAAAGACAAATCCTCTATATTTTTTGTTTCATCTAGTTTTAATTTTTCTACTAAATAACATCTTCTTTTATGAATATCTTTATTATAAAAAGATTCATGATAATCAAGCATTTTTTTAACTGTTAAATCTTCATATAAATGAATTTCACTAGGTAAATATCCAATTAATTCTTTTGTTTTAATATCATCTTTATTAAATTCTTTTCCATTTATTAAAATTGTTCCATTTGTTTTATTAATAAGGTTCATAACAGAACGAATTGTTGTTGATTTACCAGCACCATTTGGACCAATAAAACCAAACACTTCGCCTTCGTTTAAAGTAAGAGATAAATCTTTTACTCCTAAAATATTACCGTAATATTTTGTTAAATTAGTTATTTTTAATATTTCACTTCTACATATTGAATTATTCATATATATAATATACCTCCTTATGTTTGAAATAATTATTTAACAGAACAATTATATCATAATAATGAATTATATAATATTTTTTTTAAAAATTTAATATAGATTTCATCAAAAAATGATAAATTAAAGCTTAAAAATTTTAAAATTTATTATTTAGTATAAAAATTTATATTATAAATATAATAAAACATAAAACTACCGCAATCGGAAGAACATCTAGACTAATAATGAATTTAGACTTTATGAATCATGGATATAAGCCAGTAATTATAAAGAAAGAAGAAAGATTATAGGTAATTATACAGATTTTATTAAGTTAATTATTAAATTGGAGGTAGAAATGTTAAAGAAGTATTTAAAATTAGTGTAGATATTACAAAACAGATGAAAACTATTCACAGTTAAGGCGATAGAGTTTGATTTTTAAGAAAGATATAGTATAATAATTAGAGAAAATACATTTCTTTCACGAACGGTTGAAATTCAATATGATAAAACATTGTAGTTCAGTTTTTAAGTTAAATAGCTTAAAAGTATATAGAGCAGAAGGAAATCCAAGAAGAAAAAGTTTTAGATTGTTAGATTGATAGAAAAATAATAAAAAAGTATTGACTCTCCCCTTAAGGGAATGGTGTATAAGGTATTTAGGAGGCAAATTAAAATGTATAAGATTGGTGATTTTTCCAAAATGTCTAAAGTTACAATCAAAGCATTAAGATATTACGAAAGAGAGAAGCTAATAATTCCTGCATATATTGATGAAGATAGTGGCTATAGATATTATGAAACTAGTCAATTAATTGATATTTCAAATATTCTTTCTTTAAAGCAAAAAGGATTATCTATTTCAGATATTAAGAGAATTGTAAATGATAATGTTGACATTAAAGAAGTTTTAATTAATAAAAAAGAAGAATTAAGTAAAATCATTAATTTATATAATTATCAATTGTCTCAAATAAATTATATATTGGAGGAAAAGAATATGAAAAATGAAATTTTTGTAAAGGAAATACCTGCTTATAATGTGTATTATAAGGAAGGGGTAATTGAGACATATGCAAAGTTGTCTGAATTTGTTTTAGGGGCTGGAGAAGAATGCATTAAATTAAATCCAAACTTAAAATGTGTAGAGCCAGGATATTGCTATATTAATTATTTAGATAAAGGATACAGAGAAAAAGACATTAAATTAAGATATGTTGAAGCAATCCAAGAAATCGGAAGAGGTAATGACACAATAAAATTCATGAGAACTAAATCTATAAAAGCTGTTTGTATTTATCATAAGGGAGATTACAGCAAATTAGGGGAATCATATAATGAAATTCTAAAATATGTCGAAGATAATAACTATAAAATATGTGATGAAATCAGAGAAAGCTATATAGATGGATGTTGGAACAAGGAAAAAGTGGAAGAATATTTAACAGAAATACAAGTTCCAATAGAAAGCAAATAATAATAAGGCTAACTATGCCAAAGGGTGCCAAAAGGAACGTAGGATTTCGGCAATTACAATTACAATTAAATTGTTGTCAAAATCCTACGTCCCCTTTGGCAATTTTTTAAAAGATAAATTGATTTTATATTGACAAAACGACACGAGTGTCGTAAAATTAAATAAACGACACTTATGATTTTAAAAAAGAAAGGATTGTTTTATTTTGCGACGTAGTTTAGTGGATGAAGAATTCCTTATGAGAGAGAAAGATGGATCATATTATTGGCGTAATTCAGATAAGGAGATGAGTGAAAATGGATGAGAAAAGGAAAATATTAATGTCACAATATAAAGAACGCAAAGTAATTGGTGGAATATATCGTATTTTAAATCAAAAAAATGGAAGGTTTTATTTAAATAAAACTGCAAATTTGCAAGGTTCACAAAATTCATTTAAAAGTTGCTATACTACAGGAACATGTAGTCACCCACGTTTAGCAAAAGAATGGAATGAATATGGACAGGACGCATTTGTATTCGAAGTATTGGAGACATGGGAAAAAGATGCTACACAAACAGATGAAGAATTTAGAAAAGATTTGGAAGAGCTTTTGGAAATTTGGGATGATAAACTACCGAAAGAAAATAGATATTAAAAGACAAAGAAAGGGATATTTTTATGCTTACAAAAGGTAATAATACAAAGCAGTTTATCATAGCAGAGTCAAAAAAATTATTTTCAAAACAAGGATATGCTACAGTTACAATGAAAGATGTGTGCGTGGCATGCGGGTTAAGTCGAGGCGGATTATATCGTTACTTTGGCTCAACTAAAGAGATTTTTCTTGAAATATTAAATGAAGATAAGCAAGATAAAAGTCAGCTTCTTATTAAGAGTATAAAAGAGAATATACCTGCTTTACAAATTTTAAAAGGTTTTCTTAAAGATAGAAAAGAAACTTTAATTTTAGGAAATTGTAGAGGTTTTTCTTTTGCTGTTCAGGAGTTTACTAAGCAAGAGATTAGCCAAAGGGAATACTTAAAAAAACGTATTAATCAAGCAAAGGAAGGTCTTATACTTTTATTAGAATATGGACAAAAACAAGAAGAATTTAAAACATTTGATAATGAATCTATAGCATTAACAATACTTTTGTTTCTCGATAGCCTTGAAATTAATACATATATTTTAAACTTTACGGAAAAAGATGTTGATATGCAATTAGATTTTTTGTTAAGATTAATACAGCTCTAATTGCATTACGTTTATGATATAATGAATTAAAATATTAATTTTAAAGTTAGGTGTTATATGAATAAAAAAGAGATAACAACAAAAAAAGATTTAATAATTATTATAAAATTGTTAGAAAATTCAGGTATAAAGTATTGGCTTGATGGTGGATGAGGTGTTGATATACTTTATGAAAAACAAACAAGAGAGCATAGAGATATTGATATAAATTTTGATGCACAGCATACAGAGTATATCATTAAAAGGTCAGAAATTATTTCATTTAGGTTATGAATTAAGGGATAAAGATAAACACGATATTTCTATTCTTGAAAACATAACAGAATAGATTATAGAATTACAAACTACAATTTAAAAGTTCGATAGAGAAATATTAAATTAAAGGGAGAATAGTGATGAATAAAAAGACAAAAATAATAGTAATTGTTTTTATAATATTGATAATATGCTTAGGATATATGTTTATGATAGACAGAAGTCAAACATTAAACTTAAAAGAACCAATATTTGCAAGACTTGTTAGTGTTGAAGAAACATATCCTAGTACAAGTATCTACAAGGGAATTGGGTATACAATAAGGATAAAAAAAGACAGTAATATTATTTCAGTTACAATGATAATGTTTAATAAAGTAGTTGCTGCTTCTATAACATAAATTTAAATTTGTATAAAAAATTAAGGTACACATGTACAAACATGTGTATTTTTTGTGCAACTAACTCCTATACTTTTCAAAAAACACACTACGATTTCAATTGTATAGTGCTTAAACTTAACCACAACAATTAAAATTATAATTAGTAATTGTATGGCAACAATACACAAACAAATACATTGGATCTTTAAGGAAAACTCCTTTTTCTGCTAGATATTGACTTGCTTTTGTTATACTAATAATTCCATTGTCAAAATCAATATCACTCCATTCAAGTCCCATAAGTTCTCCAAGTCTTAATCCAGTA
>JAUNSM010000001.1 GCA_030539215.1 Clostridia bacterium | reverse complement strand
AAGCATTCTCAATGCTTGTATTAATTTTGAAGTTATAAAAGTGTCAAATTCCCGTTTGGAAGTTCCTTTAGCTTATCAAATCATCTTCAAGGAACTGGAATATCATCTCAATTAGTAAATGCCCTTCCATATATTACTGTTGTTGTTGCTTTAACTATATACTCTATGATAAAATTAAAAAAAATAAAAAAAGGATAGTGATAGAAATGTATAAAGCAATATTTTTTGATATTGATGGTACTCTAATTAGTTTTAAAACTCATACAATGCCAACAACAACTTTAGAGGCTCTAAAAAAATTAAGAGAAAAAGGAATAAAATTATTTGTTGCAACAGGTAGACCTAAAATGGCAGCAATGTTTATTGAAGATTATTTTAAATTTGATGGCTATATTACTTTAAATGGACAATATTGTTTCAATGAATCAGAAGTAATTCATAAAAAAAGCATTAACAAAAATGAAATAAAAAACTTAGTAAACTTATTAAAAACAAATCCATTTCCCTGTACCTTTATAGAAGAAAATCGAATGTATATAAATTATATTGATGATAAAGTAAAAGAACATTGCAAAATGACGAATCAACAACTCCCTAAAATTGGAAATGTTGAGGAAGCACTAAAAAATGACATATATCAATTTTTAGCATATCTTGACGAAGATCAAAAATCAATATTAATAGATAATGTTAAAGAGATAATTCCAAATCGAGCAGTAAATATCTGTATGGATGTAGCTCCAGCAGGAGGAGGTAAAGTTGTTGGAATTGATGCAATATTAAATTATTATAAAATTTCATTAAATGAAACTATTGCTTTTGGTGATGGCAGAAATGATATAGAAATGTTAAAACATGTTAATTTAGGAATAGCAGTTGGAAACTCTAGTGATGAAGTAAAGAAAAATGCAGACTATGTCACTACAGATATTGAAAATGATGGAATAAAAAAATCCCTTGTTGATTTAAAAATTATTGACTAATAGTTTTTTATATTTTAAATTATTCAAGTATTTCTAAGAAAAAAATAATAATAACTAAGAAGTAGTAAATAAAATCATTACTACTTCTTTTAATGTCTATCAATAATATATTTTGTATAGTTGCAAAATCATTGAACTAATGATAAAATTAAAAAAAATACTTTTATTGGGGGAAAAAATGAAATACTTTTATACACTTAGTGATTCACAAAAATCAATTTGGTTAACTGAAAAAATGTATAAAAACACTAATATAAATAATATTTGTGGAACTTTATTTTTTCGAGAAAAAGTCAACATTGAATTATTAGAAAAGGCAGTAAGATTTTTTGTTGCAAAAAACAAAACTATGAATATTAGAATAAGTGAACAAATGCAATATCCACAACAATATCTATGTGATAAAAATGATTTTGATATAGAAATAAAAAAAATTAAAGACTTACAACAACTAAAAGCATTAGAGAATACTATAGCAAATGAAGTTATTAATATAATTGATTCAAGGCTTTTTAGATTTTATTTGTTTCAATTGCCAGATGAAACTGGGGGAGTAATTTCAAATTTACATCACCTGGTTGCAGATGCTTGGAGTTTCGGATTAATGGCAACTCAAATAAAAGATATTTATGAAAGTTTAGTTTTTAAAACAGATATGTTAGAAGATAAACCTTCTTATTTAGAATATGTTAAATCACAAGAAGAATATGAAAATACAGATAAATATAAAAAAAATCAAGAATACTGGGAGAATACATATAATAATATACCAGATTTAGTAACATTAAAATTATATAAAAATAAAGAAGTAAAATTAGAAGCAAAAAGAAAAGAAATTAAGTTAAGCAAAGAAAAAACAAAACAAATAAATGAATTTGCTAAAGAAAATAAAACATCAATATTTAGCTTGTTTATGGCGATTTTTTCAATATACTTATCAAGGGTATCAAATAATGATGATGTAATTATAGGTACACCTTTTTTGAACAGAACAAATTTTATTGAAAAAAACACAATGGGAATGTTTGTAAATACATTACCTAATAGAATAAAAATAAATTGGGAAACAGAATTTAAAAATTTTATAAGCGAAGTAGCAAGAACTCAAATGACAGTTTTAAGACATCAAAAATATCCATATAATAAATTACTAGAAAAAATTAGAAAAGAACAAGGAGTATCTCGAAATTTATATGATATAGTATTGTCTTACCAAAATGCTAGAGATGACAGCAAAAATTCTAAAATAGAATATACTACAAATTGGACATTTAATAGTACGATAGCAAATAGTATGGAAATACATTTCTTTGATATGGATGATTCTGGAGAATTACAAATATACTATGACTATCAAATTAATAAATTTTCTGATAAAGAAGTAGAAGATATACATAATAGAATAATATATATTTTAGAGCAAGTAATGCTAAAAGATGTAAAATTAGAAGAAATAAAAATCGTTACTCCTAAAGAAGAAAAACAATTATTATGTAATTTCAACAAAAAGAACGAAATAAATAATAAATCAATAAACGAGATATTTGAAAATCAAGTATCAAAATCACCAGATGATATTGCAGTAGTCTTTGAAAACAAATCATTAACATATAAAGAATTAAATGAAAAGGTAAATAGTTTTGCTAATTATTTAAAAGAAAAAAATATTGGGAAAAACGATATTGTTGGACTTTGTGTCAATCGTTCATTAGAAGTAGTAATAGGAATGTTAGGAGTTTTAAAGGCAGGTGCAGCATATCTTCCAATTGATCCAGAATATCCAAGGGATAGAATAGAATATATGCTAAATGATTCAAATTGTAAGCTAATATTCATTCAAAAGGAAACAGAAAATAAATTCAATTTTAATGGAACAAAAGTTAATATAACTAGTGATGAAATATACAATTATAAAAAATCAAATTTTCAAATAAATGAAAATAATGAAGACTTAGCTTATTTAATATATACATCTGGCTCAACTGGTTTGCCAAAAGGTGCAATGCTAAAAAGAAAAGGACTTAAAAACTTAATCTATGCTATGAATGAAATAGTAGAATATGATAAGGTAAAAAGCATTGTAGCAGTCGGAACAATATCTTTTGACATAACAATATTGGAAATTACAATACCACTTATGTTTGGAATGAAAGTTGTTGTTGCAAATAACAATCAAAAAATGTTACCAAATGAATTAGAAAAATTAATTGATGAACAAGATATAGAGATGATAGCAATAGTACCCTCACGTATGGAGATGCTATTAAATAACAACTGTAGAAAAATTAAAAAATTGAAAAAAATATTACTTGGTGGAGAAGCTTTTTCTAGCAAATTATATGAAAGAATAAAAGAATTAACAAATACAAATATTGACATATATAATGCTTATGGACCAACTGAAATTACAGTTGCGTCTAATGTTGCTAGAATAAAATCAAAAGATAATGTATCAATAATTGGAAAGCCATTAACAAATGTTACAGAAATTGTATTAGATAAAAATATGCAGATGCTACCACTAGGAATAGCAGGAGAGTTATTTATTGGTGGGGAAGGATTATTTAAAGGTTATATTAATAATGAAAAATTAACAAGTGAAAAAATTGTTGATTGGAATGGACATAAATTATATAAAACAGGTGATGTAGTTTTAATAAATGAAAATGAAGAGATTGATTATTTAGGTAGAAATGATAATCAAATAAAATTAAGAGGATTAAGAATTGAATTAGGAGAAATTGAAAATAAAATATTAGAGTATTCTGGCATTTCTAGTTGCGTTGTGGATAAAAAAGAAAATGAGGGTAGAGAGTTTTTATGTGCGTATATCGTAGGAGAAAAAGTTGAAATTCAAGATTTAAGAGAATTCCTTAACAAGAGTAGTTTACCATATTATATGATACCTCAATATTTTGTGCAGTTAGAGCAATTTATGTATTTACCAAATGGGAAGATTGATAAAAAATCTTTACCATTACCAGAAATAAGAATAAATCAAAAACTAATTAAACCAAGAAATGAATTTGATGAGAAATTATTGAATATTTTTGAGGAAATTTTTGAAATCAATTCACTTAGCATAGAAGATTCATTTTTTGAAATAGGTGGAGATTCATTAATAGCAATTCAGTTATCTTGTGAAATTCAAGATAAATTAAAAGTTCAAATAACTGTGCAAGATTTATTTAATATGCCTACTATAAAAGAACTATCAGACTATATAAAGACTAAAATGGAAATAGAAAATGAAAAAATTGAGACAGTTGAAAATAGAGAATACTATTTAACTTCAACATCTGAACAAAGGATTTATCTTGCTTCAATGATGGATGAAAACAGTCTTGTATATAATATGCCTGGAAAGGTATTATTATATGGAAAATTAAATATAAGTAAATTAGAAAAATCTTTAAATACAATAATAGAAGAACAAGAAATATTAAGAACTTCATTTAGTATTTCAAAAAATGGAGAAATAATATCAAAAATTAAACCTACATTTAAAATAAAATTAGAAATACAAAAGTGTAACGAAAAAAATACAGAAGAGTATATAAAAGAATTTGTTAAGCCATTTAATTTAGAACAGCTCCCATTGTTTAGATTAAAAATATTAGAAATAAATAGTGAAAAACATATAATGCTATTTGATATGCACCATATAATAAGTGATGGAACGTCAATGGATATATTTTTAAATAGATTGAAATCATTATATAATGGTGGCAGTAAAGAAAATTTTAATATTTCATATAAAGATTATTCTAATTGGGAAAACAATAGAATTAAAAATGATAAATTACAACAAGAAGAAAACTATTGGATAAGCAAATTTGCAAAAGAAGAAATTACAACCTTAGACTTATTAACAGACTATAAAAGACCTTTAAAACGTGGTTTTAGAGGAAATAAAATATATTCAAAATTAGATTATAATTTATATACAGAAATACAAAAGATATGTGATAAATATAATGTAACACCATTTATGTTCTTCTTATCAGTATATTATATATTGCTATCAAGATATTCAGGACAGGATGAAATTATAATTGGAGCTCCAATTGCAAATAGAACAAGAAAAGAATTTCAAAATATAATGGGTGTATTCATAAATGAAATGCCTATCAAAATGAAATTAGTTAACGAATCATCGTTTCCTAATTTTATAGGAGAAGTAAAGAATAATTCATTAGAAGCAATGAACAATGCAGAATTTCCATTTAATAAGATTATAGAAAAATTAAATGTAAAAAAAGATACTAGCAGAAATCCATTATATGATGTAATGTTTGTGTATCAAAATATGGGAGGAATGACACTTGATTTTGATGAATTAAGAACTGAAATTGAATACTTAAACAATAATTATTCAAAGTTGGATTTATCACTTGAAATTATACCATATAATAATCAATATTCTATATCATTTGAATATTGTACAGATTTATTTAAAAAATCAACTATTGAATCAATGAAAAATCATTATATAAATATTATTAAAGAATTAGTAAAAAATCCTAATATTTCAATAGGAGATATAGAAATATTATCTGAAGATGAGAAAAATAAGTTGTTATATAAATTTAATGATACAAAAACAGAATATTCAAAAGAAAAAACAGTAAATCAATTATTTGAAGAGCAAGTGAAGAAAACGCCAAATAATATTGCTCTTATATCAAATGGAATTAAACTAACATATAAAGAACTTAATGAGAGAGCAAATCAATTAGCAAATTATATAAAGCAGAATTACAACATACAAGATAATAACATAATAGGACTAATGACAAAAAGAACTGTAGAGTTAATTATTGGACAAATGGCGATATTAAAAGCAGGAGGATGTTATTTACCGATAGATCCAAATTATCCAAAAGATAGAATTGAATATATTTTGCAAAATAGTAATACAAAACTTATTCTTACAAATATAATTGAAAACAATATAGAATATAAAGAATGTAATGTTGTAGATATTTGTTTAAATAATAATAAAATTTACGACAGCAAAGATATTAATAATTTAAAGTGCGGAAATACAAGTAATCTTTGCTATATGATATATACTTCCGGATCAACTGGAAAGCCAAAAGGTGTAATGATAACGCATTTAAATGTAAACAATTTTATTATAGGACTTGATACAAAAATTGATTTTAAAAATAAAACGATAGTGTCTGTGACAACAATGTCATTTGATATTTTTGTACTTGAAAGTTTATTAGCATTGACACAAGGAACAAAAATAATACTTGCTAATGAGGACGAACAAAATATACCAGAGCTTTTAAATAAATTATGTATAGAAAATAATGTAAATATGATACAAACTACACCATCAAGATATGGATTATTGCTGAGTGATAACAAAAAACTTGATTATTTTAGCAAAATGACAGATATTATTTCTGGTGGGGAGCCAATAACAGAAAGACTATTGTCTAAATTTAAAAAAATATCTAATGCTAGAATTTATAATATATATGGACCAACAGAAACAACTGTATGGTCTACAATGGTAGAACTAACTGAAAGAACTAGAATAACGATAGGAAAACCAATCGCAAATACTAATATATATATATTAAATAAAAATAAAAAAATAATTCCAATAGGAGCTGTAGGAGAAATTTATATTGGAGGAGATGGAGTTTCAAAAGGATACTATAATAATAAAGATTTGACAAATCAGAAATTTATTATTAATCCATATAATAAAAATGAAATAATATATGCAACAGGCGATTTAGGTAAATGGCTATCAAATGGAGAAATAGAATGTTTGGGAAGAAATGATAATCAAATAAAAATCTCTGGAAACAGGGTAGAGTTATCGGAAATAGAAAAAGCAATATTAAGAATTAAAGGAATTTCTAATACTGTAGTTGTTTTAAAAGAAGATAATACTAATAGGCATTATTTGTGTGCATATGTAGTTTCAAATGAAAGAATAAAATATTCAGATGTAAGAGAAGTTTTAAGTAAAACATTGCCAACTTATATGATACCAACACAACTAGTGCAACTAGAAAAAATTCCATATACACCAAATGGAAAAATAAATAAATTAGAACTACCAAATCCAGAAAATATTAATATAGATAAAAAAGAATATATTGCTCCAACTACACCAATTCAAAAAGAGTTAGTTAATATTTTTGAAGAATTATTACCTGTAAGACCAATATCTGTGGATGATAATTTCTTTGAAATAGGTGGGGATTCTCTACTTGCTATGCAACTTCAAATTAAATTATTAAATATAGGTAAACAAATAACATATGGGGATTTATATACTAACCCAAGTATAATAGGAATAGAAAGAATAATTACAAATGATGATAAATTTACTATGATGACAAAACAAAATGACATAGATTATGATAGCTTTAAACACATATTGGAGAATAACTTAAATATGCCACAAGAATTTATCAAACATAGCATCGGAAATATATTATTAACCGGTGTAACTGGATATTTAGGCTCACACATATTAGAATATTTTATAAAAAATTATAAAGGAAAAATATATTGTATTATAAGAAGGGAAACAGGAAGAACACCAGAAGAAAAGCTAATAAGCACATTAGAGTTCTATTTTGAAGGAAAATATAAGGATTTAGTAAATGAAAGGATATTTATAGTTGAATCCGATTTTACAAAAGATAATTTAGCACTTTCAGAAGAAAGTTATTCAGAACTGGCAGATAAAGTTGATTGGGTTATTAATAGTGCCGCAAAAGTAACACACTATGGTAATTATAAAGACTTTGAAAAGATTAATGTTAAAGGGACTAAACAATTAGTAGATTTTTGCATTAAATTTAATAAGAAATTATTTCATATATCTACAATGAGTGTTTCAGGTAATACACTTGCTGAAACCTATGAAACATTACCAGAATTAAAAAGAAATTATATATATACAGAAAAAGATTTTTATATAAAGCAATCACTTGAAAACGTATATGTAAAAACGAAATTTGAAGCAGAAGCTATTATACTAAATGCAATTAATAAAGGATTAGATGCCTATATAGGAAGAATGGGAAATTTAACTAATAGATATATAGATGGAAAATTCCAGAAAAATATAAAAGATAATGCTTTTATGAATAGAGTCAAGGCATTTTCTGAAATTGGATTCATACCAGAAAATCTATATAATGAGTATATGGAATTAACACCAGTAGATAAAGCTTCAAAAGCTATTATAATGTTAATGATGTATGCTAACAAACAAAATAGAATTTTTCATATTTATAATAATAAATATGTTTCTGTAAAAGAATTTGTTAATATACTTAAGAATGTGTGCAATAAAGACATTACAGTAATTAGTGATGAGATCTTTAATAAACGACTAAAAGAGATATTAATTACAACAAAAAGCAAAAAAATTATTGAAGGAATAGCAACAGATTTAAATCAAAGTGAAATGTTAAAATATGAATCAAACGTAAAATTAAATTGTGATTTTACAACAGATTTCTTAAACAAAGTAAATTTTGAATGGAATGAAATAAACACAAGTTATTTAAATAAAGTATTTAAATATTTAAAAGAAATAGGTTATATGGAATAAAGGAGGAATAAAATATGTTAACAGACAAGTGGGTTTTAATTGGATTAACAATAAGTGCATTATTATCATTTATTTTGTTTATAAATATATCAAAAAAGAAAACTAAAACACAAATACAAAAAATTTGTTTAATAGTTATTAGTGAATTAATATTATGGTGTTCATTATTAATAGCACAAATAATGTGTTCAAAACCTTTTAATATTGAACCTATCTTTTTTGAATATTTTGTTTATATTTTCATAACAACAATACCAATTGGAATTTTTCTTATGGGATTATCCTTTAAACAAACAAAATTAGATATTACAAAAAAATATTTATTACTTTTTCTAATACCAATAATAACATTATTAATTTTATGGACAAATAGTTCTCATCATTTGTTTTATGAACAATATTCAGTTAATATAAAAGACACTATAACTGGACCTTATGTAATTGTTCACTACATATATTCATATTCTATTTTAATAATAGGAATATATTGTTTACTATCTGCATCAATTAAAATTTCGGGTTTTTTCTCAAAACAAACATTTTTAATAATAATTGGAACACTTATACCAATTATAGTTAATGCAGTCTTTACCTTCGATTTATTTAATTTGAATGCAACTATATATATCACTCCTATTTCTTTTGCTATTGGTATTTGTTTATATTCTTTGGCTATTGTAAAATTTAAATTTTTAAATATAGTTCCAATAGCACTTGGAAAGGTTGTAAATAGAATATCCGATGGATTTATAGTAGTTAATGAAGAAATGGTAATTATTGATTATAATGAAACTTTAGTACATAAATTTAATATAGAAAATAAATTGATAAGGAACAAAAGTTTAGAAGAATTAATAGAAACATCTATCGATGAAAGTAAAAAGATTTTAGTGCCAGTTATGAATGCTATAAAAGAAACAAAGACAAACACAGATACAATTACAATTAAATCTTCATATTTTAAAAAAATAGATAAATATTTTAATATTGAGGTAAATAGTTTGTCCTCAAAGAATTCATATATAGGTTCATTAATATTATTTAAAGATATAACTGAGCATATAAAAGACCAAGAAATTATTGTTAGCAAAGACCAACTATCTACTTTGGGTGAAATTGCAGGAGGATTTGCACACGATTTAAATTCACCTTTGAGATCGATAGCAGGGGATATTTATAATTTAAAAATATATTTTAATTCTGGAGATATTGAAATAAAAGATAATATTAAACAAGATGTTGAAGAAATTTTTCCAACACTAGATAAGAATATCAATAATATGTCTAAAATGATTAGTACATTTAAAAATCAAATGGCTGATACCAATAAAGAAAAAGGATATTTTAATTTGTTAAACGTAGTTGAAGGAGTAAAAATACTATTAGGAAGCAGTTTAAGAAAGAATAAATGTGTATTAAATGTAGAAGTAGATAAAACTATTAGCATTTATGGAGAAGATAATCAATTAAGTAGAACAATAACTAATCTAGTTAAAAATTCAATTGAAGCCTATTCAACAAACAATATGTATGGAGAAATAAATATAAAGGCAAACTTAACTGAAAACAAAGATAAATGTATAATTATAGTAGAAGATTACGCAGGAGGAATATCAAAGGAGATAGCAAATACAATGTTTAAAGAGAAAAAAACAACTAAAAAAGATTCTGGAGGAACTGGCATAGGACTATATTCAACTTATAGGTTAATAGTAGGAGATTTTAAAGGAAAAATGAGTTTTGAAACAATAAAGAAAAAAGAAAATGTTGGAACAAGATTTATTATAGAAATTCCTGTAAAGTAATTTAATTGGGAAAAAATAGAAATTTTTTTAAAAGGAATCCATTAAAAAAGTTGATTATTTTTTTATAGTATTGTATAATTTTATCAATATAGGAGGTTGAAATGGAAAAATTTAATTATAAAAACTCAAAGGTTCTTGTAGTAGATGATGTTCAAGAAGTATTAGATACTACAAAGAGAAATTTAAAAACAATAGGAGTAGAAGCCATTATTGAGATAAATCCAGAAAAAGCACTTGAATATTTAAGAAATGATAGAGTGGATTTAATTTTGCTAGATTACTTTATGCCAGAAATGACAGGAGAAGAATTTATTAATAAATTAAGAGAATTTGATAAAGAAACTATTATTTTTTTACATACAGGATTTTCAGGAGAACTTCCTTCTGATGAAATGATGGATAAATTAAATATTCAAGGATATATAGATAAAGCCAAAGATACAGCTGATATTATGCTTTCAATTAAATCAGCATTAAAAACAGCTAACTTATTAAAAACAATATCTAAACAAGAAGAAATAATAGATGCTCAACAATATAAAGATAAATTTTTTGGCAGTTTTGTAAATTTAATAGTAGAAGAAATAGCAAACAGAACAATGGCAATGAGTGGATCATTGTTTATTATGGAAGAAAATGCTCAATATATACCAGAAAAGAATAAGGAAGAGTATTGTAACTTTATTAATAATGCAAAACATTCAAATAGTGAATTATCAGAATTAGCAAAATCTATCAATATAGGAACAGAAAAAATTTCTATTGGTGAGTTTAAAAATATTCTTACCAGGTTGTCAAAAATTGATTTATTTATTTCTAACTCAACATTAAATTTTAAAATTGAAAACCAGTATGTAAGACTAGAGTGTAATCCAAAAATTCTTTTATATATAATAGTAGAAATAATTAGATTTTTAGCAAAACAAAATGTTGAACAAATAAATTTATTATTTCAAGAAGATGATGAGCATGGCTATATAAAGATATGCCACGAAATAGAAAATGAAGATTTACTTAATATAATAAACAAACTATCTATTTTAGATGATAATATTAAAATAGAAAAAGAATATAATCAGATTTTAATTAAAATTTATAAATAAAAAAAGAGGTTTACCTCTTTTTTTATTTATTATTAAATTTTTTTTATTCCGAAATAACATCATCAAAAATAGAATCTGAATAAAAATCAGCCAATGTAATTTTAAAACCTTCACATATATGTAGCATAGTATCCATTCTTAAATTTTTAGTATCATTTTTCATAAAATCAGATAGTGTAGGTAGTGCAATTCCAGCAGCTTTTGATAAATCGTAAGGTTTCATATGATTAATTTTTAATAAATACAAAATTCTTTTTCTCGTTGCTTCAGCTAGTTGCATAACAACATCACCATATCCTTTCAAAAAAAAGTATAACAAATGAAAAAAAAAGACAAGAAAGGAATTCCTTAATTTCGACAAAAAATAAGAAATTCCTTAATAAAATAGTCTATTAATTGAACAATAGACATTTTTATTTTAGGAATTCCTTAATAAAGTATTTACAAATTATGTAAAATAATGTAATATATATATGATGGAAAAAAACAAGATGCGAAATATATCACATCTTGAGAGTATTATAGTAAATCTTTTCTATCTTCGGAGGAATCTTCAATATCTAAAAAAATTGGATCATTAAAAAAATCTTTCAAGTTAGTATCGAGTCCTTCACATATATGTAATAAAGTGGGTAAACGTGGCAAGACATTCTTTTCTGTTCCAAGAAGTGCATTAATAGTGGATTTAGGAACACCAGAAGCTTTATATAATTCCCATAAAGAAGAAAAGCCTTTTTTGTTTAAAAAATAGTCTATTCTTATTCTAATAGCATCACCTAATTGCATAGCTTATCTCCTTTCTAATTACTAACTTTTGCAATAGTATAGCAATTTTTTTAGACAATTTAGACTATAAATATAGTCCATATAACTTGATAATATGACTGTATTAATAAAATACATTATTTACCAGTTAAAATAAAATTAAAGGAGATTGATAGAAATGAATGAAAAAATTAAAATATTAATAGCAGATGACAATAAAGCATTTTGTGAATTGTTAAGTAAATATCTAATAAGTATAGAAAATATTGAAATACTTGGTATTGCTAATTCAGATGAAGCTGAAATAAATATGATTGATAATTTAAATCCAGAAATAGTCATAACGGATCTTATGAGAAATAGACAATATTCTGGACTAGAAATTATCAGAAAATATAAGCAAAAAGAAAAATCTCCAATCTTTTTAATTATATCAGCTGCTGAAAGGCAAACTATTATTGATGAAAATGAAGAGTTAAATATAGGAGGATATATAAAAAAACCATTTTATGATTATGGAATTATTGTTGAAGAATTAATAACAATAAAAGAAAAGTATATAAAGCCGAAAAATATATAGTGTGAAATTAGGGAAATAAAACGGAATTGATTTAATACTTTTTCCTGAATATAATTGTAATATGAAAAATAGTCAACAATAAATTGTTGGCTATTTTTTGCAATTATTTTAGGAAGGAGTAAAAAAATGAGTGAAGATAAAGACAAATTAGGTTCTTTATTTGAAAAGGCATTTAATAATAGGAAACCAAGTAGTTCAAATGAAACAGAAGTAACACAAGAAGAAAAATTTAATGAAGATGAAAAAGAGCTAATAGAAGAGTTTGAAAATGAAACAGATAGTTATCTTGATTTTGAAGATATTTCTGCAAGTGAAAATGAAAATAATTCCATTGAAAAAGAAATAGAAACAGATGAAATTGATCAAACAGTAATGATTAAAATAAATCAATTAGAAGATTATCCAAATCAACCTTTTAGAGAATTTTCACTAGAGAAAGAAAAAGAAATGATTGATAGTATTAAAATTAATGGTATAATTCACGATTTAATTGTTAGGCCATTAGAAAATGGCAAATATCAAATACTTTCAGGACATAATAGAAAAAAATGTGCTTTAAAAGCAGGCTTAACAGAAGTGCCATGCAAAATAAAACATGTTGATGATGATACAGCAAAATTGTTATTAATTGATACTAATTTAGTTCAAAGAAAAGAGTTTTTTGCATCTGAAACAGCAAAAGCATTAGAGATTAAAAAAGAAATTTATAAAAAAAAGAATGTAGATAGTGATTTTTTTGATGAAATTTCAAAAGAGCATAAAATGAGCAGAGGTAACATTCAAAGATATTTAAGATTAAATTTCTTAATCCCTGAATTGCTAGAAAAAACGGACAATAAAGAGCTATCAATTAAGATTGCAGAAGACTTATCTTTTTTAAGAAAGGGCGAACAGCAATTAATCAATAATACATTAAATAATACAAATCGCAAATTATCTAATAATCAAGTCAAGAGATTGAAAAAAGAATCAGAAAATAACGCTTTAACAGAAGAGGTAATTAATGAAATACTTAATGATAATAAAAAAGAAATAAAAGAGGAAATAGAAATAAGATTTAATAATGATGAAAAAACAAAATATTTTAACATGTTTGAAAATAATAATGAAATTAAAAAATATATAATATCAATTTTAGAAAAGTTTTTAGATAATCAAACCGAAAGGAATACATAACATATGGCTAGAACAGAAAGAGTAAATGCAACAGTTGATTCTAATACTAAAAAGGAATTGGAAAAATTATCTGCAAAAACAGAACTGTCTCAATCAGAAATAATTAATATAGCTCTGCAAGAACACTTAAAATTAATGAGTACAAAGGATAATATAGATTTTATAACAAACGAAATTTATAGAGCTGTAGAGTCAAAACTTGATAAATATCATAATAGATTATTTAGATTATTAGCAAAAATAGCAAAATCTTCATTTTCAGGTCTTTATATAAATGCTCATTTATTATCGTATATGTGTCAAAATGAAATCAGTCAAGAATTTTTAAAACAAGAAATAGAACTGGCAAATAAAAAGGCATATAAGGTTTTAAAAGATGGATATTTAGAAGAAGATATAATGAAATTATTTCCAAAAGATTTTGACTTTAATAAGGATTATTAATATGGACAAAGGTTCTATAATTTTTAAAACTATAAATTATAGAAATAATACATCTAAATCAATTCAAGCTCATATTAATAGGCTTCATGTAGATTATATTGCAACAAGAACAGGAACAGATTTGGCAGGTAATGAACATGGACTATTTGGCTATATTAAAAACAGTAATTTAGTAGAAGAAATGAAACTTAAAGACATCACATCTCATGTGCGAACAATTAGTAATAAAAATGTTGATATTATAAAAACAGTGATTTCATTAAGAGAGGAAGATGCAATATATAAAGGGTTAACAAATCAAGAAGAATGGAAGTACTTATTAGAAGACAAAATTAGAGAAATTGCAAAAGAATATAAAATAAATTTTCATAATTTGGAGTGGCTTGCAAGTTTTCACAAAGAAAAAGGACATCCGCACACTCATTTAGTTTTTTGGAATTTAGATCAAATTCAAAATGGAACTAAGCAACAATATGTTTCTTACAATAAAATCAAAGGAGCATTAGCAAAGGAAATTTTCAATTCTGAACTAGAAGAATTATATGAAGAAAAAAATAAGGCGAAAAAAGATATTCTTAATAATACAAAAGGTTATAATACAGAATTTAAAGAAGAACAAAAATTAGCAATGCAATTAAAAGAAGAAATGCCAGATGTATATAATGATCCAATTATATGCTTGAAATTTGGAAAAAGTACAATTGAAAAAATAACAGCTAATTTAGAAATTATTAAAGAGAAACATCAAAATTATAAATATCAAACTCAGACAGAAGAAGTAAAAGAAATATTAGATAACACTTCAAAATTGATTTTAGCTTCTTCAAGAGAATGCTTTAATACATTTAATAAATATATTGAAACAGAGTTAAAAATCAAAGAGATTTTATATCAAGCAAACAATGCTAAATATATAAAAAAAATTAGAGCAAATGCTGAAAAAGTTATGATGTCCAAAATGGGAAATCAGATACTTAAATATTTAAAAGATGCTGATTATGAGAAAAAAATTTTAGAATATCAGGTGAAAAGAGAAGAATATTTAGAAAAGAAAAAAATCAGAGAACAAGAATATTTCGAGGATGAATTAAGCTATTTAGAATTTCAAAATAGAAATAATACTTGTAAACTTATAACAGATGTATATTATCTTTTAAACAGAGAAGAAATTTCAAATTCTGCTAAGTATAGCAGAATAAAAGAAAAGTATTCTAGTTTGTCAAAACAAGCTAAAAAAGAAAAATGGATTGAAAAAAGAAATGCATCTGGAATAGATTGGTTTACATTATAGTTAAATAGCCTAAAATACAACTTAGGAGAGATGTTTAATGATTAAGAAAATAGGAAAGAAAGGCATTGCTCTTATAATTGCTTTTATAATTTCTATAATTTTAGCTGCTGTTATTTCAAATTGTTTAAACCTAATTTTTACAAAAAAACCAGAATATATTTTAGACTTGACTCCACAAAAAATTGTTAATGAAATAGTTGTAGATGAAGCTACAAGAGAGATGTTTGTTCTTATTATTTTTGCATTTATGAGTTTTGCATTAATTTCTATGTTTAGATTATTTAAACTTAATAACTATCATGCTAAAACTTATCAAGTAACACCAGAAATAGAAATACCTTTGCCTGTCGGAAAAAATCAGACACAACACGGATCTGCATGGTGGCTAGATAAAAGAAAATTTAGTGAAAATTTTGGAGTAAATACTTTAGATCCAGAGAATCCTACAATTAAAAGTTTGCTAGATGAAAAAGCTACAAATAAGGTAGAGCCAATTTTTACAAAAGGTGGGTTAACTGTTGGTAAAAAAGATAGAACTAAGTATTCTTTCAAAGTAAAAATAAGTAAATTTAAAATACCATACTTAAAAATTAGTAAAAGAAAAGTCGAAGACATATATTATATAGCTGACAATCTACATAGTTTGACAATAGGTGCTACTCGTTCAGGAAAAACTAGATCAATAGTTTTAGAAAGTATAAATAACATTGCCCTTGCGGGAGAAAGCATGATCATTAGTGATCCAAAACGGAGAACTATATCAATACAGCTGTGAGGAATTAGAGAGATTAGGGTATAAGGTATTAACTTTAGATTTCAAAACGCCATTAAAATCAAGTCACTATAATTTCTTACAGCCAGTTGTAGATGCAGTTAATAAAGGGGATATACCTCTTGCTGAAAATAGAGCTTCTGACATTGTTACCACTTTAGTAGGTGAAAGTAAAGGTGAAAAAATATGGAATGATGGCGAAAAATCCACAATAAAGACTGGAATAATGGCTGTAGTTATGGGAAATATAGAACACCCAGAACTTCAAAATCTTACTAATGTATATAATTTTTTATCAGAAATGTGTTCAGAGCAAAATGATAAAAGTATGTTAATGGATATATACTTAGATAGTTTACCTAAAAATCATCCTGCTGTAAGTGCTTTTGCACCTGCGAGAATCGCACCATCAAAAACAAGAGCTTCATTTTTTACAAGTGCGTTAAATACATTAAATGTGTTTGTAGATAGTTATATTTCTAGTATGATAAGTTTTACTGATATTTCAGTTGAAGAAATAGGAACAAAAAAGGTCTGCCTATTTTGCATTTTACCAGATGAAAAAATAACAATGTATGGTTTATGTTCACTTTTTATTAACCAAATATATATGGGGTTAGTAGAACTAGCTGATAACAGGGGAGGACAATTAAAAAATAGAGTAAATTTTGTATTAGATGAGTTTCGGAAATTTCTCTGCAATACCAAATTTCGGTGGTTTCCTAACTGTAGGAGGTCGGAAGAAAAATAAGATTTAACTTATTTTTACAAAGTTTTGCTCAGTTAAATGAAAAATATGGAGATAATACAGCACAAAATATTTTAGATAATGCTTATGTATGGAACTACTTGAAGACTTCAAATGATGTAACAGCAGAAAAAATTAGCAAAAAGATAGGAAATTATACTACAACTAATTTTAGTGAAAGTAATTCAAGTAATGGAGGAAACAGCAATATATCTACCTCTAGCTCTATGAATTTAGGTGCAAGACCACTGTTAACACCTGATGAAATATTAAGAATTAATCGACCTTATTTATTAGTAATGTGTTCAGGAAAAAGTCCTGCTATTACACAAGCACCTGACTTATCAAAATGGTATTTCAATAAAATGTTTGGATTAGGTGATGAAGAGTTTAATAGAAAACTAAGAGAAAAAAGAGAACAAGAAAGAAAGATAAATGAAGTAAAAGAAGTTCCATTATGGGATATTGCAGATGTAACAAGAGAAGTAAAAAAAATGTTGGATGAAGAGAAAAAAGCTGAATTAGAAAGGCAAAGAGCAGAGAGATTTAAGAATTTTTAAAATAAATTATTAAAATGTAATCAAGAATATTAGAACAATAAAAAATGGAGGTTCATAATAATGAAAATAGTAAAAAAGTATTTAAAAATAATTGGAAAAATAGCCTTTTGTATAATTCTTTTATTTACACTTTTAATAGGTAAAATATCTTTTGCAGTAGAAGAAGTAAAAGATGGAGGAGCTATACAAGAAAGTGTAATTGGAACAGGATTAATGAAAATGGTTAGAGATTTAACAGGAACTTTACAATGGATTATACCAGTATGTGGAGTAATGGTAATTTTATTTTATGTTTTTAAAATTATGACTCGGTGATGAGCAAGATCAGATGAGATATAAAAAATCAGTTGTTAAAGTTTTAGTATGCGTTGTAGTAAGTATAGTTGCTGTTACTATAGTGAATTTAGTAACAAAATATTTCTAAAAGGAGATTATATAATATGGGAGTACAAGAAATCATTGCGGAAAGCAAGAAAAGAATGGAATTAGAAGCATTAAAAAAAAGAAATGAAGAATTAGATAAGCTATTAGAAAAATTAACTGAAGCTGAAGAAAAAATAAGACAAGAAAATTTAGATATGCTTGTTATGCCTGATGAAGTTAATGAAGAATTACAAAAAAAAGCTAAAAATGACTATGAAAAAGATAAAGAGGAACAAGAAAAATTGTTCAAAGAAAGAGAAGACAAACGCAAAAAACTTGAAGATGAAGAAAGACAATTAGAAGAAAGCTTTTCAGAAAGAGTACAGGGATCAGTTGATGAAAATAAGAAATGGTTTGGATATTTGAAAAGATACACATTAATTGGAATTGTATCTGGATTACCTGGAATAGCAATAGCATATTTAGTAGATAAATGGCAAGAAAATATTATGGTTAAAGAGTTATATGAGGCACATATCAATACTATTGTTTATCCAGATAATATTGAATTACAAAAAATTTATCAAAGAAAAAGAAATGAATTTTGTAGAGTATATGACATAGACAAAATCGAAAAATTAATTAAAGAATCTGGGTTAATTTCACTAATAAAAACTGATAGAGATGAGCTTATTAAATTAAATTCAGAAATAAAAAGAGCAAATGAAATATATTCAAGAGATTTAGATTTAGCAATCGAAAGAAATGCAGAATTAATGCAAGCAGAGGAAGAAGAACTGATAAAAAATCAAGAAGAAATGGATGAAGAATTTGAATTAGAGATAAAACAAATATAATAAAACTATATTAGATTGGAGGTTACTAAAGCAGGGGAATAATAATTTACAAGGAGAAGTATTATGGCTGTTTTAGTAGCAACAGTAATAACATATATTTTAAGTTGGCTTGCAGAATGCATACTTAGTTGGTTTGCAGGTGTTTATGACACAATGTTCTGGAATGGATTTGCAATAGAAATAAATTTTAGAAATTTAGAAAACTTCAATATTGGAGGATTATATAATGCAATATACACATTTGCAATCAGCTTACTTATAATGTTTTTTATAAAAAAATTAATAGAAACTTATTTAGCTTGGTCGAATGGTGATGCAGATCATAACCCTCTAAGTGTTCTAATTGGCTTTATGAAAGCAATGATAATAATGATAACGTTTGGATTTATATATACACAATTTGCCAATATTTTTTATGAATTTTTTTACAATTTATTAGAAGGAATGACTGGAAGTAAAGAAATTGTAACAGCTTCAAGTAGTAGTTTAGCTTTTAATGTGTTTGGAGCAATTTTATATTTAGTAATTGCTATTCAATTAGCATTATTATATTTCCAATTTATAACTAGAGGAATTGAAATGTTTATTTTAAGGTTAGGAATTCCATTTGCAGCAATAGGACTTTTAAATAGTGATGGAGGAGCATTTAACGGATATATTAAAAAATTTATATCAAATGCTTTTACGATAATTGTGCAATTACTTTTAATGCAATTTGCTATTATTTTACTTAATAAATATCACTTTGTATTAGCTTTATCAACTAGTATGATAGCTTTAAGAACTCCACATATGTTGCAAGAGTTTATGGCAACAGCTGGAGGAGGAAGTGCCTCAGGAAAATTGGCTACAGTTACAAGAGTAGTAAATACTTTTAGAGGTGGAATAACAAAGGGTAAAGGCTAGAAAAGAGGTAGAGATTAATGGTTACATATTTGAAAAAAAACTTAGATAAAATAATGATACATAGAAATAAACCTTATACAATAACTTACTTAAACTCTGATGGCGAATATAAAACAATAAAAAAAGAAAAAGATTTATATAAGCTTTGTTGTTGCTTAATGGATGATACCAAGTTAATAGAAAATGGAATAATAAGCACATTTACATATGATATAGATAATTGCTGTAGATATGCTTGGGGATTTGATACAAAATCGGCAATATACTATGTACTAAAAAATATAAACGAATTAAATAGTATAATCGTCCAAGTTATATATGCAGGTAAGCAAATGTATTCATTAAAAAATAATGTAGTTAATGAAAAAGAAATCAAAAATTTAAAAAAACAAATTGAAACATATAAGGAACAAGTTGATGTTCAAAAGCAAATAATAAAAATATATGAAGGAATAGAAAATCAAGAGTATTCGGATTTAGAAGAAAATGAAAGCAGGTGAATTGAATTTTGAGTATTCTAAATCAAGCAATAAGTTATTTAACAATATTAGCAGGAAGTTTTACAGTTTTTATAATATTAGTTTCAGTTTTTAAAATAATGTTTGGTGATGAAAGTGATGCTAAAAGATATTTTACAAGGATAAAGCATAGTATAATAGCTTTTATTCTTATTATAACGATTAGTAATGTACAAACTTTAATACAAGGATATTTTCCTTATGAACAGTCAGCTACATCAATTGGAGATTTTACTACAATTCAAACAAGTATTACAGATGGAGCATTAGAATATAGCCATGAGGATGTTCTAGGAAGAAGTGTAATAAAAGTTGACTATCAATACTATGTCAATACTGGTGAAAAATTAGTAAATTTAGGAACATGGACAAATTCATTCAAAGTATGGTGTTCTGTTTACAAATTATTTGACGATTGTCAGGGAATAACTAGAGGAAGTGTTGCAAAAGAACAATATTACATTTCTTGGGAAAAAGAAAAGATTGAAGAAAAATATCAAGGCTTTTTGATTTCATCAGACATAAAAGGAACTATAAAATCTAAAGAAGACTTTTATGAATTAATGGGAGATTGGAAAGATAATAAATATGAACAATATACTTGGATAAAAAATTAGGAGGTTTAAATGGAAGAAGAACAATACCAAATTCAAATGCCATCAGATGTTAAAACAAGAATGGAACTAATAAATCGGAATCGGAATAAAAGAATTAATAACAACAGGCATTTCTGGCGGTATAGCAATATTAATTGCTTATATATATTTCCTTGTTTTTGGAGGATATATTGTAGCAGTTGGTATATTTGCTGTAATTACAGGAGGTACTTTTGTAGTTGTAATGAAAGATAAACACAATACATCAATCGCAGGAATGATTGGAAATATAATTAAATTTTATAATAAACAAAAATATTATAAATATATAGTAAAGGAGGAAAAAATTAATGGTATTACAACTATTAAATAATATTTTAGGTAATAGAAAAGAAGAAAATGTTTCTGCAAATAAATTTTTAAACATAAAGGATATACAAGGAAACTTCCTCTATACAATAACAGATAATATAGTTATTGCATATCTAAAAATATACCCTAAAAATTGTAATCTAATGAGTATGCCTGAAAGAGTAGGACACGCAAAGAATATAACCAAAAATTTTGCAGCAGAATTAAAACCTTTTAAACTTTTTTTCGCAAATAGGCCAATTGATTTGAATAAAAATTATGATTATCAGGTTTATCTTAAAGAAAAAGAAAAGAATTCTTTAAAATATTCTTTATTAGAAAAAAGAGCTAAAAGCTTTGGAAATTTATCAACAACAGGAAAAGCAGAAGAAAGTGAAATTTACTTAATGATTTGGGAGAAAAACGATGAATATGCAGAGCAAACTTTAATAAAAAGATTAAATGAAATGAAAATGAAACTATCAAATAGTGGATATAAAACAGAAATACTTGATGAAAAGTTAATTATACAATTAATAAATAGTTTTAATAACTCTGACTCTGTATATCAAGAAAATGCAGAATATTTAGAATCACCTTTAACAGTTAATATATAGAAAAAAGGGAAATAAAACGGAATTGAAACTGCTTTTTTGTGCATATATAATTATAATATGAAAAGTTATCGACAAAGAAGAAATTATAGTATTTCTTCTTTATTTTTTTGCTTTTTAAATATGCATAAAAAGGAGAATATGATGAAACAAAAAGAAATGGAAACAATTCCAATTAATTATGATTTATTAAATCTTATAACCCCACAAGGAATTTTAATAAAAAATAATAAAGTAGAATTAGGAGAGATTACTCACAAGCTGCAATATATAAGTGGTTATCCATCAGCAGTAAATGTTGGATGGCTAATGAATTTAAAAGAAATGCGAAATACAACTGTAAGTTTAATTGTAACTCCTATTGAAGACATCTCTGCTTATGTAGAAGGAATTTCAAAACGGTATTACAGTAAATAAAAATATATATAATAACACTAATAATGAAGCTTTAAGAACACAAGCAGAATTTAAAATTCGTTCTGCTGAAAAAATTATAAAAGATATTACTGTAAATAACATTCCATATATAAATTTATCTTTTGTAACTAGAACATCTGGAAACACTGATAATAATTTTGCTGAAGGATGCAGAATGGTAAAAAATGAATTAGCAGGTATGGGTTTAAAAGCAAGAGTTCCAGCTTTTCTTCAAGAACAAGCATTAAGACAATCTAGCCCTTTTGCAACGTATAGCAAAGAAATATTAGAAATATCAAATAAAAATATGTCATTAGAAACATTATTTTTAGGTCTTCCTTTTAGTCGGAAGTGGATTAGTAGATGTAAAAGGTTATTTTCTTGGAACTGATGAAAATGGAAAAATAATTGTTTTATCTCCATTCACTAAAAGTATATATAGACCAAATTACAATATAGTAATTGCTGGAAGTTCTGGTTCAGGAAAGTCATATTTAGCTAAAATAATAATGTTAAATGAATGGTTAAATGGAACGAAAATGTATGTATTAGATCCAGAAGATGAGTATATAGAATTATGTAAAAAAGTAGGGCGGCAAATGGATTGACTGTGGAGGTCGGAAAAGGTGAAAAAGTAGGTAGAATTAATCCATTACAAATTAATCCTTTACCTAATACACAAGAAGATGGTGAAGAAGATGATGAGTATACATCAACTAAATCGGCATTGGCATTACATTTAAATTTTTTATCTACATTTTTCAGACTTTATTTTCCAGAAGCTACAACTTTAGAAATAAGTATACTAACTGAAACAATAGAAGAATTATATAAAAACTTTAATATTGATTGGGATACGGATATAAATCTCATAAAAAATAATGAATTTCCTATTATGGAAGACTTATACAAAATTTTAGAAAAGAAATCAAAAGATAGCATAGAACATAAAGGAGAACTAGAAACATTAAGATCTATTGTAAGAGGAATGGCAAGAGGAGAGAGTAGTGAAATATTTAATGGACATTCAAACATTAAAATAGATAATAGTTTTGTCTGTTTTAGTATTAGTGCATTAGAAAATGCAGATAAAAATGTGAAAGCAGCACAATATTTGAATATTTTAAGATTGTGTGAAAATTTAGCTTTTAAGGACAGAAATGAAAAAGTATATGTTGTATGTGATGAAGCTTATTTACTTATATCTAAATCACATCAAGGAATAGAGTTTTTAAGAAATTTTTGTAAACGTTGTAGAAAAAGAGAAAGTGGTCTTATAACAATTACACAAAATTTAAATGATTTCTTGGCTCCAGAAATAAAACAATATGGACAAGCATTGCTTGATAATAGTACATACAAATTTTTCTTTGGAACTGATGGACAAGATTTAGCAGAGATTGTACGAATATATAATCTTAATTCGGACGAGAAAGGCATTTTAAGCCAAAAAGAGCAAGGAAGAGGGTTGTTATTTATTGGATCAGGACACATGCTTATTAATGTTAAATCATTAGCTTGGGAAAAAGAATATTTAGTAGGTGGTGGTAGATAATGAGTAGCAATGAAAACACAGCAAAAGATTTAACTGCAATGGTATTTAGCTTTTTATCATTTAAAGCTAAAATTATAGTATTAGGTATAATAATTGGTTTATTTTTTATTATTCTTATTCCAGTAATTGCATTAGCATCATTAACAAGCATAGATAATGATGATGAAATAAATTCATCATCTGTAGTATCACAAGGAACTGGAACAGCAATAAGCGAAATAATACCAAACGAAAACTTATATAAATATGCAAATGCAAAATTTGTTATGCCTTTTGAAACTTGGAATCCAAATAGCGATGTTATGACTTCTAAATATGGTTATAGAATCCACCCAATACAGAACACAAAAAAATTTCATACAGGTATAGATTTAGTAGTTATATCAATTATTAATCCAAGAATTATATCCGTTGAAAGTGGAATTGTCTCACAAGTTTTAAATAGTAATTCTTATGGCAATGCTGTAGAGGTACAACATTTTTTAGAAGATGGAAGTGTAATATATTCATTTTATGCTCACATGAAAGACAACACTGTAACAGTAAAAGTTGGTGACATTGTTGAAAAAGGACAAACTCTAGGAGAAATGGGATCTACTGGATGGTCTACAGGTTCTCATTTACATTTTGAAATAAGAACAGCTTCAGGAAGTAACAATTATACAAATCCAACTAATTATATTTTTGGTATTGGAAATTAATGGAAAGGGTGAAAATATGCAAAATAAAGAAGAATTAAAAAAACAAGTAATAATATTAGGAATAATACTTATAATTTCAATTGTTTTAGCTGTTATATTAAATATGAATAAAAATAACAATTTTAATAATAGACCACAAAATAAAATAATAAATAATTCAACAGTAGAAACAAAAAATGAAATGATAAATAATTTAAAAGGATTGATTGAACAAAGTTCAGAAAGAGAAATAAAAAGTGAGGAACAAACAATTAAGAATACCACTATAACTGGTACACAGCAAAAAATAGAGACTAATTCAAATGAGGTAATACAATATGAAGAAACTTGGCATGGAGATAATTAGGAGAATAATATGGAAGAAGAAATTAAAAAGTATAAGAAATATATTTATATTTCAGATAAAATTAATCCTTTTATAGAAGATACATGCAAAAGGCTAGAAATCAGTTTACTTACTAGGTTTATTAATCAGTATAACCTAGAAAATTTTTTGCAAAGTGAATTGAAAAATTTAAACAATATTGATTATCTAATAATAGATTACAATTCAATAAAAAATCAAACGAAAGAAAATGATATAGTAACAGCAATATCAAGAATTAGAAGAATGTATGAAATTAGAATTATATTTATATTAGAAGGAGCAACTAAAGGAAATATACTATTAGGTAGATTATTTAATTTAGGTATTTATAATATTATTTCTGCTACAAATGATGTCTTATTCAAAGAGGAACTTCAAAAATCATTATCTGAAAAAGGCATGAGTTTTGCAAATGCTGTAAAATATCAATTAGATAAAAATATTTTTGCTATAAACAATAATACGAATGTTATAAAAGAAACATATGTAAAAGTAAAACAACTGGTAACAGTTGCAGTATGTTCAACAGAGAGACATTTAGGAGCAACAACACAAGCAATCAATATAACAAAATTTTTATCAGAACTATTAAATATAAAAGTTTGCTACATAGAAAATAATAATCATAATAGCATTATAGAAATATTTAACACAGCAAATAAGGATGAAGCTACATATTATGAAGAAACTGGAAAAATAGAATATGAAGGAATTGAGATGTTTATGAAATCAAATATTGCTGAAATTATGAGTAGCAATTATGATTTTTATGTTTTTGATTTTGGCTCTATGGAAGAAATGACGGATAATGATATAAATAGTTTTTTAACAAAAGATATAAAATTTATTATAAGTGGCACGAAAGCTTGGGAATTAAGAAATCTTTTTGAATCATTTGAAAAAATAGGAAAAGATAAAAGTATAAATTTTATATTTAATTTTACAGCAAAAGATAAAAGATCTTTTTTTAAAGAAAACATGGGAGAATATAAAGAAAAGACATTCTTCAGTGAATACATAGATAATCCTTTTATAGTTGGCAATAAAATATATTGGGAAAATATATTTAAGCCATTTATTCTAAATTGTAATATTGAAGAAATAGATAAAAAGAGAACTTGGCTGAATAAATTTAAGAAAAGGATTAAAAATAATGAGCAATAAAAAAACCTTATATAAAGCATATTTAGAAAAGAAAAAAGAAAATAAAGTGAGACATAAAATATTAAAAAAATATAATATTTCTGATAATGAAAACACAATTATAATTAATAAAAAAAGCATTAATCTTTTTCTGTTATTGTTTGATTTTATAACAAAGATTATCAAAGTGATTTTTTATATAATTATTACAGTGTTAATAACAATAGGAGCAACTGTGCTTTTGAATGAAGAATTGAGGAACAAAATCATTATTATTTTTACTTCTGCTTTTTAAAAAAGATTAGTTACTTGCAAATGAAATGAAATTTTGATATTATATTTTTAGATTAAAAATTTGCAAATGAAGAAGGAACAGTGATATTAAATGAGAAAAGTTTACATGTCAATAGGGAATGCAAGATTATTAGATATAAAAGTAATTTTAGATGATAAAGAAGCAATATATGAAGGATTAGTAGATGAAGCTCCTCAATATATTAAGAATTTAAAATATTCTAATGTTGAAATGGGCTCTAATAAAATGATATACTATGTATATAGTGATTGTAATTAAAGAGAGGAATAATATAATAGATGAAAACAGATAAAAACAAATTAATAAAAATCATAGAAGAGTGTAATAATGAAGAAGATTTGAAATTTTTAGAAATGCTCTTAACTGAAACCTTTTTAAATGCAGTAAAGTTAAAAAATGAAAATAGAAAAAAGGGAAATAAAACGGAATTGTAATTTTACATATATATATTATAATTAATTTATTCCCCCAATAATATTGGTATTAATACCAATATCACCTCCAATCTGGTGAAAAAGTATCTAGCAATAGATACTTTTTATTTATAGAAAAAACGGAAAAAAAACGGAATTGATTTCTAAACTGTTAGAGTATATAATGTGATTATTCCAAATATTCTTGAATAGTTTGTTGATTTATTCTGTTAAAGAATATTTCTCTCCTTTCATTTATTTTAGAAGAAAGTATCAAACGATACTTTCTTTTTTAACAAAAAATAAAATAATTTTAAAAAATAAATGATGGTTTGTAATATTACTATATATTTAATGATATTAACGCAATGTTATGCAATATAAAATTTGTGAAAATCGCTGAAATATGTTATAATAAGTATATATTGTAAAAGAGCAAAGTAAACGAAAGTTTATGACGCAAAGCCAAAGGTCTAAAAGTTTTAAAAGAATTCAAGATAGCTTGGTTGCCCTTATAACAAAGGGGGATTTATTATGAATAAGAAAAAGATATTAAAAATAATTATATTAGTTATTTTAGTTTTAATAGTTATATTTCTTGGATTTACTATTAGAAAAATGATAATAATAAAAGACTTAAATAATAAAATAGCTAAATATGTAAATGATAATAATCATTATGAAAGAATAATAAATAAGTCAGGTTCAACAACAACTATTGCAGATTACTATTGCAAAGATGATAAAGCTGTTATGTTCTTAAATACAACAACTGCTACTGGAGAAGAAAGAAAGTTGACAAATTATTACAAAGATGAAAAGGTTAATACATTTATAGAGTCAGGTGGAGATAAAATAGCATTGTTAGATTCAAATGGATTGCCAAGTAAAGTAACGATTGTGGATATATACTGTGGAGATAATTTATGGGATTTATTTAAAATAGCAGTATCAACATCAATAAAAAGTGTAGAGCATAATGATAAGGAATGTTATATTTTAAGTTTAGGAGATACAGAAAAAAGTTATATAGAAAAAGAAACAGGACTTAGAGTAAAAGCAAATGAAGGTAGTACAAAAGATGAAAATGGAAATACCATACCTGTAATAGTTGAATATTATTATGAATTTGGGAATGTAAATGATGACATCTTCATGGAGCCAGATATTAGTCAGTACACAATAAAATAAAGTAATTATTATTTAATACCTATCTCAATTATGAGGTAGGTATTGATTTTTTTTATGATATAATTTTAAAAAAGTGAAACCATTTTAAAAAAATTGACAATATATAAGTGTAAGATATCTTTTAACAATATAAGGAGATTTAGATCTAAATGAGTTTTGAATTAGAAGAAGTAATAAATAAATACTCTAACTATGTTCACACAGTTGCAACTAATATGTCGCAAGGTAGCCTAACTAATGAAGATATTGAAGAAATAATATCAGATGTGTTTTTAGTATTTTGGCAAAATAAAGATAAATTTGATGAAAGTAAGAAGATAAATCTTTATTTAGCAGGAATAGCAAAAAATTTAGTTAGAACCAGATTCAGAAAAATACACACAAACAGTAACATTGAAGATTTTGAAGGATATATAATTGATAATAGCGATATTAGTTATGATTATGAGCAGTTAGAAAAGTATAAAATTATTGAACAAACATTGAATAATATGCCAAAAGAAAACAAAGATATTTTTATATTGTATTATTATTATTCTAAAAGTATAAAAGAGATATCACAAGATTTAAGTTTTTCAGAATACAAAATAAAATCTAAATTATTTAGAATTAGAAAAAAACTTAAAACAAATTTAGAAAGAGGAGGATATAGATATGGAAAATAAATTAAATGAAAAAATAATAGATAAAGTAAAAACAAAAATAGCTATATCTAACTTTGAAGAAAAGGAGATTGATATAATGCCAAAAAATAAGATTTTTAAAATGGTTGCTTCATTTGTATTAGTAATAGGTTTAACATGTGGAATTGTTTATGCTGGAATTCAAATGACAAGTTTATTTAGAATAAAAGGAATGGATGATACAGGAATACAAACTGCTTTGGAAAATCAGTATGTACAAAACATTGATATGGATTATATAGAAAAAGAAAAAGTGAAATTTAAAGTTGATTATCTAATGATGGACGATATAAATTTTGATTTAGTATTTAATTTTGTTACTAATGATAGTGTGGGTAATTATGAACGAATAGCTTTGCAAGGATTAGAAATAACGGATGAAAATAATAATCAAATATATATATCATCTGATGATCAAAATATTTGGACTAAAAACATAGCTTTATCAGGCGAAAGATGGAGTGTTGTAGAAAAGCAAGACCATACTTTAAGACAAGTAGTACATTTTTCATCAAACAATTTTCCAAAAAGTAATAAGATATATGTAAGTTTTGATAAAGTAATTCTATATAATGTAAATCAAGGCAATCCAATAACAATAGAATATGAAGATACTTATAGATTAGAATTTGATGTATCAGAACAGTTAAGTCAAAGAAATTCAATAACATATATACCAAAAAGTGAAACAAGTAAAATAGAAGAAGCAAAACTAACTAATAGTGGATTTGCAGTAACAATAAATACAAGTGATTTTACTGTTCCAAATGAGAATCTTACTGTTCAAGATAAAGAAGGAAATATATATACATTAACAAATAGTGAAAGAATATTTGACATAGAGAATCTTAATATAAAAGATTTTATAGAACCTATTAAAACAGTATTAATATTTAATATAACAAAATATAATGAATCTGACAGTATAACATTACATCAAAAAGATAGAGATAGTATTGAATTTATAAAAAAATAGAAATACATATAATAAAGGCAAGTAATTAAACTACTTGCTTTTATCATACGAAATATAACGAACAGATGTTTACAAAATAAAAAATAAATGTTATAATACTTACAAAATATTTTTTGTAGGAGTGTGATAAAAGTGCAACAAATGTATTTGTGTATTGATTTAAAAACTTTTTTTGCATCTGTCGAATGTGTAGAGAGAGGTTTAGATCCATTTTCAACTTGCCTTGTTGTTGCAGACCCTGCACGTGGTAAAGGCTCTATATGTTTAGCAGTAACTCCAAAGATGAAAATGTTAGGTGTAAGAAATAGATGTAGAGTTTATGAGATACCACCAACTATAAAATATATTACAGCAGTTCCAAGAATGAAAAAATATATTGAATATGCAGCAAATGTTTATTCAATTTATTTAAAGTATATTTCTAAAGATGATATTCATGTGTATTCAATAGATGAAGCATTTTTAGATGTTACTAAGTATTTAAGTTTTTATCATAAAAATGCTGAAGAACTAGCAAATCTTATCTTAAATGATATATACAAAACATATGGACTAACTGCAACAGCTGGAATCGGTACAAATTTATATTTAACAAAAATAGCACTTGATATAACAGCAAAACATTCATTAACAAATATAGGATATTTAGATGAAGAAAAATATCAAAAAGAATTATGGCATCATAAACCATTAACAGATTTTTGGCAAGTAGGCATTGGCACTGAAAGAAGATTAAATAAATTGCGATTATATGATATGTATGATGTGGCACATGCAGATACAAAAAGACTATTCAAAGAATTTGGAATTAATGCAGAATTACTTATTGACCATGCTTGGGGTAGAGAAAATTGTACTATAAAAGATATAAAGAATTATAAACCAAAAAATAATTCTCTTTCTAATAGTCAAGTGCTTTTTAGAGATTATTCATTTAGTGAAGCGAGGATTGTATTAAATGAAATGGTAGAAATGGGCAGTTTGAGATTAATAGAATCAAATCTTGTAACAGATTGTGTTGGACTATATATTGGATATTCAAAAGACATGCTTTCTGCTACAAAAGGAACAGAAAGACTACTAACACAAACTAATATATACACAGAACTTTCAAAAGCATTTATGAAAATATATGATACAAAAGTAGATAGAAATTTACCTATAAGAAGGATAGGTATAACTTTTTCAAAAGTAACAGCTCCAGATGCTGTACAACTTAACTTATTTGTAAACCAAGAACAAGAAAATAAAGAAAGAAAAATAGAATTAGCAATAAACTCTGTAAAAAGCAAAATGGGAAAAAATGCAATATTAAGGGGAATGAATCTTCAAGAATGTGCAACTGCTATGGCAAGAAACAAAATGATAGGAGGACACAATAGTGAATAGAGAAGATAGAGCAAAGCAATTTATGGCCTTTGATGCACTAAAAGGTCTTCAAGAAGAATTAAGAAAAAAAGAAATAGAATATGAGGAAAAAAAAGACTTATCAGATTCTACATTAGAAGAACTGGAAAATAAACTAAACGAATTAGAAAAAGGTTCATATACAAAAGTAAAGTATTATAAAAATAAGCAATATATATACATTGAAGGAAAAGTAGTTAATATAAATCATAATAATAAAAAAATTACTATTGACGAAACTATTATAAATCTATCTGATATTTTAGAAATAGGAATGTAATTTTACAAATAATAATCTTTGAAGTATAATATAAATACTAAAATGGAGGATAGTTAGAGATGAAAAAGATTAATATAATTTATATGTTATTATGTGCTTTAGGAGGAGGATTAATTGGTTTTTTTGCAGGAAAGCTAAATACTGTTTTAGGCATTATTATGTTTTGTTTAGGAATTTGTTTGTTAGTTTTCTCAATGACAAAAATAAGTAATTTAGAAAATGAGAAAAACAAAAACGAATTTAAGAAGTAATCAATAAGTAATACAAATTACAATTTAATAAAGAGGTGGTATAAGTGAAACTTTGCATTGTAGTTACTGGAATAGTAAATAATAAAATTTAATATAATAGGAGGACTAAAAATGACTATTCCAGAGAAAAAAATATATCCTCGTACAGGGGATAAACAAACAATATATTTGAAAAATGTAATAAATAATCCAAACATAAATGTTGGAGATTATACAATGTATAATGATTTCGTTAATAATCCAGAATTATTTGAAAAAAATAATGTATTATATCATTATCCAATAAACAACGATAAACTAGTTATTGGCAAGTTTTGCTCAATTGCTTGTGGAGCAAAGTTTTTATTTAATAGTGCTAATCATAATATGGATTCATTATCAACATATCCGTTTCCATTATTTTTTGAAGAATGGAATTTAAAGAAAGAGAATGTAACAGACTCTTGGAACAATAAAGGAAATATAGTAATTGGAAATGATGTTTGGATTGGATACGAAGCAGTTATAATGGCAGGTGTTACTATTGGTGATGGAGCAATTATAGGAACTCGAGCAGTAGTTACAAAAGATGTTCCACCATATACAATAGTTGGAGGAGTACCAGCAAAAATAATAAGGAAACGATTTTCAGATGAAGTAATTTCGGAACTATTAAAAATAAAATGGTGGAATTGGGAAAAAAATATTATAGAAAAAAACATAAAATATATTCAAACTGGAAACATAGAAAGGTTAAGACAGTACATATAAATTCCAAGTTATAGAACAAATGGTTGCCATTGCTAATTATCTGCTTTTGCGATAGTATATAATAATAAAATATAGAGGTGAGAAAAAATTGTATAATTCTATCTGTGAATATTGTGGTATTGAATTTAAAGCAAAATATAAAAATAGAAACTATTGTTCAAGAAAGTGTGCTTGTGCTGCAATGAGCAAAAAGAACTTTAAAGAGTATAAAGAATTAATTGGTAAAAGATTTGGAAGACTTGTTGTTGTTGAGAGAGAAAGAACAGATAAAAGACATCCGCATTTAATATGTAACTGTGATTGCGGAAAACAAGTCTCTGCAAATGTAGAACAATTATTATCTGGAAGGACTAAAAGTTGTGGTTGTTTGAGAATAGAAAGAACCTTTGTTGAAAGAACTTCTTTGAATACAATTAATTCTAAAATTAGAGTTGATAATACAAGTGGAATAAAGGGTGTTAGTTGGTATAAACCTACTAACAAATGGGTAGCACATATTGCTTTTCAGAAGAAAAAACATACTTTAGGATACTATAATAATATACAAGATGCTATAAAAGCAAGAAAAAAAGCAGAAGAAGTTTTTTTCAAACCTGTTTTAGACAAATATGAAATTACACATAAAAAATGATTAAATTAAAGAAATCAGCTAAATTTTTTTCAAAGAAATAGAAAAAAGGGAAATAAAACGGAATTGAATAGTAAAAAATACAATAATATAATGTTATTGTAAAAAAAGTGTCTATGTGGTAGGCACTTTTTTATTTTTAGGATAGGAGGTTTGTTAGTGAATGTAAAAAGAATTGTATTACTATTAATTGTAGCTCTATTTTCAATACAGTATCAAGTGAACGGATATGTAGAAATAGACACGATTGAATATGAAAAAAAACGTTTCAAAACAATTGTAGAAGGTAATTTTTCAGAAGAAAATAAGATAATAGAAGCATTTTCTAAAGATATTCAAATAGATGGAATAATGTATACAACAGAAAGCATTGAAAAAACGAAATCAAATAGTAATTTTAAGGAAAAAACAGATCAAAAACAAGAACTATTGAACACAAATAATCATGAAGAAATAAAAAAACATTTTGGAGAAATGCTCTATTATGAAGATTCTAATTATAAAGGTGAATTGAAGATAACAGATATTAAATTTGAAACAATTACTCAAGGAACTTATGAAGAAGTTGATGAAAAGAAAATTGAATTTACAGGATATTCGCAAAATGATTTAAATCAAATTTTAAAAGAAAAAAAGATAAATAATACTACTTATTATTTAATAAATGTTGATTGGCAAGTAGAAGACACAGAAACGATTGATAATCAAGAAATACCAAAGAAATATAAAGGTGTAATGATCTATCAAACTATTTTAAATAAAAAAAATCCAGATAAATATAATGTAATAGTAACATATAGTGGAGAAGTAGAAAGAATAGATCCTATTTACAATTATTCAATTTATTATACTCCAATAACAATAGATAAACCAAAAGAAACAATTCCTATTATAATAAGTGGAATAGGTATCGGAATACTAACGTTACTATTATTTTTAAAAGGAAATGTAAAAGTATACAACAAAAATACAAAAGGTTTTAAATATCTTGGAAAATTTAAAATTAATGAAAAAAATAAAGTAATTGATATTACAAAATATCAAAATAAAGTTAATTCTAATATATATAGTTTAAAAATAAATAAAAAATTATATGAAAAAATGAAAAATAAACTTATATATATTAAAATAGGAAAATTTAAAAAACAAGTATATATCAATAACAGATATATAGAAATAATAATTTAATAGGAGGATTTATATTATGGCAAAGAATACAAATAAAACAGAAGAAATAAAAAAAGAAGTTAAGGTACAAGAGCATAATGACAGAATTCGAGCATTAGTAGAAAATATGAAGAAAGTTGTAGGAGAATTTGAAAGAGGATGGTCTATAAAAAGACTTGAACCAATGAAAGAAGAAATTAAACAAATATTAGAAGAAAATAAAGAAAAAGACTATTTATCAAAATCAGATAGAAACTTTTTATTTTTTGTTAATAGAGTAATTTATGGAAAAGTTGAGCAACCTGCGTGGAAAAGACAAAATGAACCAGAACAAATACAAAATACTAGACCAGAAAATGCTCCAAAACAATTTGAATTCAAAAGTTTAAATGATAAAGTAGCAAGATTAAAACAAACTTTAGAAGGATATGGCAACAAATGTATTGTTACTACTATTGAGGATATAAAAGAAAAATCATTTTATTGTTTAAAAGAAACAGAAATTGATGGAAAAATGGAATTGGAATGTTCAATAAAATTTGAGCAAAAAGATGGAATAGCAAATGTAACAGCTATGACTGAAGAAGAAGCATTTGCTATAAGAAATTCTTATATGAAAATAAAAGATAATCCAGAAGAAAGAAATAATTTAAGCTTTTATGTAAGAGAAATTAATAATAATCCAATACACGCAGATAATTACTTTATAAAAATTGCCACAGCTAAAGAAAATGAAGCTAGTTTTGTTAATAGCGAAATAATAGATCAAGAAATGCAAGAAGAATAAAAGGAGAAATTTATGGAAGAAGTAACAGTAAATATGAACAAAGAAGATGCTATTAAATATTATGCAAACAAAATAATTGAAGATTCTTTGGAAGACTGTAGTGAATTTGATTACTGTATGTATTTTGATCAATACAATGATAATGGTTTTATAAAAAATAATAGAAACGAGATATTAAAAAGTATTAATGAAGATAAGCGAATTGCATTTGTATGCTTAGATAAAGATTCATTTAATATGGTTTTTTGGCTCCATTATTGTCCTTGCTATTATGAAGAAATAGATATGCAACCATTAGTAGATAAAGCAAGCCTAAAATGTTTTATAGATAATACATTAAAATCTTATCTGAATAGTTCAGATAAAACTTCAAACACCACAACCAGAGAGCTAATAAATGACTTTATGGAAAACGAAGTAAATGGTGATTTACATTTTTCTTTATTAGAAGATGAAATTTATCATAAAATAAAAGAACATATTTGTAATACAGGATTTAATGAAAAGTATAGACAGAAATATGAAATAATTGTATCTAAAGACAATATACAAGAATTGATAAATGCATTAAAAATCGAATTAAGTCAAATTAAAGATGATAGTATTAAAGAAGTAGGTTCTGAAGATGTTAAAAAATTATTAGATAAATTTGATAAAAATATAGATTTTGAACCAGAAGAATTGACCTTAATGCTTTGTAATGAAAATGGAAGATACTTGGGTATAGATAATTTAGACGGACAAGTATTCATAGAAGAATTTGATGATAAAGAAAAATGCATTAATTGGTTAAACGGAATTGAAGAAGAGTTTAAAGAAGAGGAGGAAGAATTTTGTCAGTAGCTTTTGATTTATATAATAAATTAACTAATGAAGAAAAAGGATTGTTAGATGATTTAACGATAATTCTTTCAATAGAAAGTTGTAGTGAGGGTAAGAAAGAATTAACTCAAGAAGAAAAAGAACGTCTACTTATAATTGTTAATAAAGCTATAGAAAAAGATTCGACTAATACTCATCCAAGTACAGTAGCAGATGAAATAGTAACTGCTTATATAACAAGAGAAGTATCTTTAGAAGCATTAGAAATGTCAAGTCCATATAATGTAATTAATTGTGCTGTCGGAATTACTTCTTTTCAAGTATTAGAAGAAGATTATTTAGAGGAGCTAGAAAATGAAAGTAAATAAAAAAAATATAAAATTAATAATTATTATTCTAATATTCATGATGATCGTTACTTTTGGAATTTATATAATTATTAAAAATAATAAACAAAACGAACCAACAATAGAAGAGAAAATAAATGATAAAACTATTGAAACATTATCAATAGAATCAACGGATATTATAGGTTATTTAAAAATTGACAGTATTAATTTATATGCACCAATACAAGATGGCACAGACTTAGAAACATTATCAAAAGCTATAGGTCATTTTCAAGATACAGCATATTTTTCTGGTAATATATGTTTGGCAGCTCATAATCGAGGTAATAAGCAAAATTTCTTTGAAAATTTAAAAAATATAAAAGTAAATGATGAAATCAAATATATTACAAAATATGAAGAAAAAATGTATTATGTTTCAGAAATAAAAGAAATTGAAGAAACAAATTTATCTGTACTAGAATCAACTGAACAAGACCAATTAACATTAATAACCTGTATTGCTGATAAAAAAGATAAAAGGTTATGTGTAATAGCAAAATAATTAATAAATATATCGAATTTGACTTATCCTGAAATTCCTTCTGTTGTAAGTATACGCAAAAATAGTAAAATATCAAGGCTAAAATGAATAGGCTATCGCCTAGCCCTGACATTTTACTATTTTTGCATGTATGTCCACTAAGAAGGAATTTCCGAATATTTTAGTCAAAGAGAGGTGAGAGCAAATGAAGAAAAGAATTTTAAAATTAATACTAGTATTTGAAGTAATACTTCTAATTGTTTCAATAAGTATAATCATCATTAAAAACAATAAAATTACTGATAGCCATATATACAATAATATTGATAAATATAAAGAAAATATTATTGAAAATATAGCTGACAATCAAGAAAATGAAGAAATTACAGAACAAAAGAAAATAGAAAATAATATAACAGATAATATAGTAATTGAATCAGAGAGAAAAGATACAACAATTAAAAAAAATAAAGAAAACGTTAGCAGACAAAAGAAAGAAATTATAAATGAAATAGAGGAAAAGCCTTCAGAAAATATAATAGAAAAATCTATGGCACCATCTCAGGATAACAATATTATAGAAGCTTTAAAAGAATCTGAACAAATAAAAAACAAGAAAGAAGAAGTAATCATAAATGATGCACCAGTTAATGAAACAATAGAATCATTTAAATATAATAAAAATATGTCAGAATTAATGGTTTCTATTATTGAAGCAAATGAATCAGCCTTAATGAAAGAACATGGATATATAGTTGTAATAGATGAAACTATTGTTGAAAGAACAAATCAATTTACTTATTCAGAAAAAAGAGTAAAAGATAAATTAGAATATAAGTTTGGCACAATAAGAGTATATTCACGAGATTACTATATTAATGATGAATATATATGGACAGAATGCTTTATTATCTAGCCTTATAGAAAAAAGGGAAAAAAAGAGGAATTGAATATATAAAAATTAGATAATATAATTATATCATCAAAAAGTTGACAGGTTTAGCAGATACAATTTGCAAACTTGTCAGCTTTATTTTTTTATATGAGAAGGGAGAATTATATGGGATGTAATTTAAAAACAAATTATAGGATAAATAAAATTTATCTATTTTTAGAAAACAAGGAGGAATAAGGTTGCCAACTGCAAAAGAAATAGTAAATGAGAGTAGAAAAGAATTAGTAAAAGAGATAATTGAAAATATGAAAAAAGGTTTTTTGTTTTCGCAAGACAGATGGGATAAAGAAGCTATTCGACCACATAACCCAATTTCAAAAGCAAAATACCAAGGAGTAAATAGAATGAGATTAGCATACCAAGCTATAAAAAAAGGATATAAAGACCCAAGATGGGTAACATTCTTACAAGCAAAAGAAAATGGATGGGAAATAAATAGTAAAGAAAAGGGAACTCTTTGTGAAAAATGGATATGGACAAAGGAAATAAAGGAATTAGATGAAGATAAAAAAGAAGTAAAAAAAATAATTCAATTAAAAGTTCCTATTGTAAATTATTTTACTCTTTTCAATGCTACACAAATTACTGGAATGCCAGAATATAATAAAAAAGAAAAAAATGATACGGAATTATTTGAATTAGCAAATGATTTAATTAATTGTAGTGAATGTCCTATAAATGAAATAGCACAAGAAAAATGTTTTTATTCACCAATCAAAGATGAAATAATATTAACACCAAGAAGATATTTTAAATCCGAAGAAGCTTTCATTGCGACTTTATTACACGAAATGTCACATTCTACTGGACATGAAAGTAGATTAAACAGAAATATAATAAATGTATTTGGAACAAATGAGTATGCAAAAGAAGAGCTAAGAGCTGAACTTGGTGCAATTTTTGTAGAAGCAGATTTGAATTTTGATTTAAAAGGTGAAAATAAAATAGATCATACAAATTATTTAAAGTCATGGATTTCTGTATTAGAAGATAATCCAGATGAATTATTTAAAGCATGTAATGATAGCTCAAAAATCTTAGAAAGGATTATAGAAAATTATAATAATTATATTGAACTAGAAAAAAACAATAAACAAGAAATGGAAGATTGTGTTTTTGAAATGTAAAATAAAATGAATGAAATTATTTATAACAACCTATTGGAATATTTGGAATGATAAACAATCAATAGGAGGTTAAAAATAATGAAGAATGCTAAAATAATAGCACAAAAGATAATTTGTTTGCTTATTATTATGATTATAGTATTTCCTAGCATATTTACAACAATATCTTTTGCAGTAGAAATTAGTTCTGCTCAAATTAAGTATAAAGGTGATTGCACTTATCATTTGCAATTTGATTATAAAGGAAATTGGAATTATGTAACATGTAGTTATGTTTATTATGAACAAAATGGTGTACAATATCCCGCCTACTGTTTAAATAAAGAATATCCTGGAGTGGGAGGTAGTGACGGATATGATACATATTCAGTTAATGTAAATCAGATAATAGATGATGTTAGAATTTGGCGAGTTGCAATAAATCGGTTATCCATATCAAACCCCAGCTAATATGGGAGTATACGATGAGTATGATGCGTTTTTAGCAACAAAGCAAAGTATTTATTGTATATTATACGGAACAGACCCTACAACATATTATAGAGGTGGAGATGCAAGAGGAGAAAATATTAAGAATGCAATAGTAAGGTTAGTAAATATCGGAAGATATGGAACGCAAACCCCAAGCAATGCAAGCGTTACAGCAAATAAAGTAGGTAATCTAAAAAAAGAAGGAGATTACTATTTTCAAGAATACTCAGTTAATAGTCCTGTAGAAACATCAGAATATGAAATAACATCAATAAGTGGTTTCCCCAGTGGAAGTAAAGTAACAAATATGTCTAATGTAGAAAAAACAGTATTTTATGGACATGAACATTTTAAAATTAGAATTCCACAGTCTCAATTAACACAAAATTTAAATGGTGTTATTGCTGTTCAAGCAAAGTGTAAAACATATCCAGTATTTTTTGGAGAAAGAACCATTGCAAATACTCAAAACTATTTGCTAACATTTGACCCTTTCGGAGATGTGGGAACAGTAACAAATTTAAACTTAAATGTAGAAGGACAACTAAATTTAAAGAAAGTAGCAGAAGATAATAATATATGGACAGGTACATATAAAGGAGATCCTGTGCCTAATGCTACATATGTAATAAAAAATGGCAATGGGCAGAAAGTAAAAGATGTAACTACAGATTCACAAGGAAATATTAATGTTACTTTACCTGTTGGAAATTATACAATAGAAGAAAATTTAAGTCCAAATTATTATATAAAAGATAATAATATTTATTCATTTTCTATAGCATATCACGGCGATTCAGTATTAATTAATATAGGAGAAAATGTTGTAAAAGGTGGATATTTTTCAACTAATAAAATATCAGAAAAGAATAATATTTGGACAGGTCATAAAGCAGGAGATTCATTAAGTGGAGCTACATATGGGTTATATAACGATAGTAATGCGTTGTTAGATACAAAAACTTCAACATCTGACGGAACTTTATGGGCAAATTATAAATTACAGACTGGTAGATACTATATATTAGAATTGGATTGTCCAAAATGGTTTGAAAAAGATAATGAAAAACATTGGTTTGAAATTAAAAACAATGAACAAAGAATTGACTTAACTATGCAAGATTATGTTGTAGAAGGTGGCTATTTTTCTGCAAGTAAAAATGCAAGTCTAAATAATGTATGGACAGGTCATAAAGTAGGTGATCCAGTATGTGGAGCAACATATGGCATATATACATTAGATGGAAAAATTGTAGAAATTGACGGAGAAAAGGCAATTTCTACTAGCAATGAACTAGGGGTTATATTTAATAAATATAAATTAAAACTAGGCGAATATTATATGCAGGAAATTGAGGCAGCACCATTTTTTCAAAAGGATGAAACTAAACATTATTTTACAATAAGAGATAATGAAGAAAGTATTTTATTACCTGTAGAAAATAGAGCTATTGAAGGAGGATATGTAAATATTTTTAAAACTGCTGCTGGTAATAATTTGTGGACAGGACAACTAGAAGGAGAAGGAGTAGCAAATGCCACATACAGAATAGAATCCTTATCAGTAGAAGGATGGTATATTGATGTTACTACTAATAATGAAGGTAAAATCATAGAAAAAAACTATACATCAGATAATATTGAGCTATTACTTGGAAAATATAAAATCTTTGAAATTTCAAGTCCTGATGGTTGGAAAATCAATAATGAAGAAAGATACTTTGAAATAGATAAAAATGAAGAAAATATTATAATTGATGTAAGTAATATGCCAGAAATAGCAGGAAAAGTTAAAGTACATAAAACAGCAAAAGATACTAATTACTGGTTAAATATAAATCAAAGTGAACCAATAGAAAATGCACAATACACAATATTTGATTTAGATGGAAACAAAATAATAACATTAACTACAAATAAATTTGGCGATACAGAGACAGCATTATTAGGTGAAAACAGTTATTATATAAAAGAAACATACTGTCCAGATAAGTGGAAATTAAATGAAGAAGAAGTATATTTTACCATAAATAAAAATGAACAAGAAGTAAGTTTTGAATTTACTGATGAGCCAGAAGAAGCAGGATTCTTAAATATAAATAAAACAGCTTTAGAAGATAACTACTGGACAAATGGAAAAAAAGGCGAAGCTCTGGAAGGAGTTAAATATGAACTAAGAGATAAAAACAATAATGTTTTACTTGAACTCATAACTGATAAAAATGGACAATTTTCTGAAGATATTATGTTGAATAAAGGAACATTCTATCTTTGGGAAATTGAAGCACCAGAGCATTACATAGTAAATGAAAATCCAGAAATAATCGAGATTAAAGAAAATGGACAAAAAGTAACAATTGACATTACAAACAAAGTTGAAATAGGAGGCTTTTTTGACTTTACAAAAATTAGTTCTGATAACAATGCATATACTGGAGATAAAAAAGGTACTTATTTAGCAAATGCAATTTACCGTTTAGAAAATGATATAACAGGAGAATTAATAGCAGATTTAAAGACTAATGAAAATGGTACTATTAATGAAAAAATTCTTTTAAAAGAAGGTAAATATAGAATTTATGAAAAACAAAAGCCAAATGAATTTTATTTATTAAATCCAAAAATATATTATTTTGAAATAACAAAAAATGGACAAGCAGTACATTTTGATTTTGAAGATGAACCAATAAAAACAGAATTAGATATTGAAAAGATAGGTCTTATTCAAGCACAGCCATGTGATGAAATTCGATATGATTTTAATACAGTTGCAAACAATTCAAATGTTGAAATAGATAATTTTACAGTTACTGATAAGTTACCTTATGAATATATAAGTATAACTAAACTGTTTACTGGTGTTTATAATGGTGAAGTTAGTATAAATGTATTATATAAAACTAACCTTTCCGAAAACTATATTTTATATAAAGAAAATTTGAATTCTAAAACAAATACTTATATAGATTTTGAAAACATTAAATTGCAAGATGGTGAATTTATATCAAATTTTAAATTAGAGTTTGGAACAGTTCCAGCTAATTTTAAAGCAGAAGTAACACCATTTTTATTTGCAAAAGTAAACTCGCATGTAAAAGGTGACGATGTGTGGACAAACAACGTAGATCTTACAGGAACATTTTTGGATATTACATTACAAGATAAAGATGAATGGACAACAATAAGTTATAAAAAAGAATTAAATATAAAAAAATTACCAAGAACTGGTATGTAGAAAGGAGTACAATATATGGAAAATATTAAAAAATATAAAAAACTCATAGTAATTGGTTTATTACTTTTAATAATTTTACTAATAATAACTCTAAATAAATCACAGAAAAAAGATGATGATAATCAAAATACTACAAATAGCATAAATGCAAATATAATAAAAGAAAATATTACAAATGAAAAGATAGTTGGAAATGAGGTGAGTGAGAATGTTAGTATAGAAAATGTAGTTAATTCTACAAAAGACACAACTTATAAAGATAAAAGATCAATTAGTTCAAAAATAGTATATAAAAAAGATGCAACAAGTGTAAATAATACAAATTATAATGAGAAAATAAAAGATATTACTTCTCCTCAATTAGATATTAATTATTCTACTAAAGAATTAACAAATAAAAATATAGTTGTAACAATGACAAGTAATGAGTGTCTGCAAAATCTGGAAGGATGGAAGTTATCTGCTGATAAACTTATTTTAAGCAAAGAATATACTTCAAATTCAAACGAAAGACTATATATAAAAGATTTAGAAGGAAATATTACTACGATAAATATTATAATAGATAATATAGATAAGAATTTACCAATACTTGATATTACATACTCAGATACTGAATTTACTAATAATGATGTTATGGTTAAGATAAAATCTAATAAACAATTAAATGAATTTGAAAACTGGATATTATCTCCGAATAAATTAGAACTTACGAGAAAATATGATAAAAATACAAACGAAAATTTAATTATAAAAGATATTGCAGGAAATGAAGTAAATATAAATATAGTAATAGATAATATTGATAAAGAAAAACCTGAAGAAGCTAAAATTGAAGATAGATTATTTTTAACTAAAATTATTAATACAAGATTAACATTAGAAGATAAACAATCAGGTATAAATCTAAATAGAACTCTATATTTAATAGATAGTAACGAAAACATGACAGAAGACTATTCTAAATATAATTCTATAGATGCAGAGTGTATTAATATATCAAAGACAGTAGAAAATGATGGAATTTATTACATACATATTTTAAGTGTGGATAATAGTGGTAACGAAATGAAAAATACAATAAAATTAATTGTAGATTCAATTGAAACAACACTAAATGTAGATTATTCAACTACATCTTGGACAAATGACAATGTTACTGTTAATGTAACATCAAATAAAGAAATGCAACAATTAGATGGATGGAATTTATCAGAAAAAGTATTCTCAAAAGAATATACATCAAATTGTAACGAAAGTGTAAATTTTACAGATTATGCTGGTAGGCAAACTACTGTAACTGTTTCTATTAGTAATATAGATAAACAAAAACCACAAGAACCAGTATTATCTCATACTCTATTTAATACAAAATCAATTGATAATACAAATAACATTGATATATCTTTTAATACATTAATAAAAGATAATGACAATGGTTCAGGATTAAACATCAATAAATGTAAATATTTATTAAATCAGAGCAGAGAAAAAATAAATAGTTTTAATTTAGCAAATACATTTAATAACCAAAATCAAAAGTTATATTTTACTTTAAAAGAAAATTCAACTTATTATTTACATATTTTATTAGTAGATAATGTAGGAAATGAATCATATACAATTCACACTATAAAAAATGATACTTTAAATCCAATTGTAACAAGAGAATATAACTTAAAAGATATTACAAATGAGAATGTTGTAGTTACAATAAAGTCTAATGAAACATTACAAGGAAAAGAAAATTGGCAAGTATTTGATAGTGGATTAACTTTAAGAAGGGAATATGATAAAAATATAAGTAGAACAATTGAGACTTTTTATGATTTAGCTGGCAATCCTGTTTCAGTAGATATTTTAATTTCTAATATTGACAAAACAGCTCCTAACGAAGCGACAGTAAATAAAACAAATTTCAATACTAAGAAATTTAACTTAGTTGTACACTTGTCTGATAATTATTCAGGTATAGATTTAGACAACAGCAAGTATGTATTAGATTCAAATAATATATCAAATTATGAACATGCAAAAGTATTTACAAATATAACTGAAACACTAAATTTAGAAGTTACTACTGATGGTACTTATTATTTACACATACTATCTGTAGATCAAGCAGGAAATGAGAATGATACTATAAAAGAAATAAATGTTGATTCAGCAAAACCTGAAGCAAAAGTGATGTATTCAAGAAGTGATATAACAAATGAAAATGTAAGTATTATCATAAAAACTAATGAAGCAATAAAACCAGTTTTGGGTTGGGATTTATCCGTAGACAAAAAAGAATTAAGAAAGACATTTAATGCAAATATTAACACAAATATTACTATAGAAGACTTATTTAACAATAATAATATAATACCTCTTGCAATAAATAATATTGACAAGACATTCCCAAAAGCTACTATAAAGTATTCTACTACTACACAGACTACAGATAATGTGACTGTGGAAATAATAGCAAATGAAATAATTAGAAGTACAGAAGGATGGACATTATCTGAAGATAAATTAACTTTGAAAAAGACTTTTAAAAATAATGCTACAGAAACAGTAACGATAAAAGATTTGGCTGGCAACAGCATAACATTAAGTGTAATAGTAGCAAATATAATATAAAAAAAGATAATAGTAAGGGGATAATAAAAACCTTTACTATTTTTTAGGAGGAAAAATGAGAAATAATATAATAAATGAATCAAACAAATATTATAAATTTAATTTTGAAAACGGACATACTTTTAAAGAGTTAAAAGAAAAGAAAATATATGAATTAGATTATAACAAAGCTTATGATTTAGCAGTTGTAGAAAATAAAATGCTAAGTATTAGTGCATATTTAGGGGTATATGATAATGAGTTTGGTTTAACATATAGTATACATAGTAGCAAAAATTATGACGTTGATTTTGAAAATGTACTATATGAAAAAATTGATATTGAAAAAATTAAAACAAAGAACGAGTTAAAGAAAATTATGATTGAAAAATCAAAATGTTTTTATAATGAAAACCGAGAAATGATAGAGTTATTATCAAAAGAATTAGATATACAATATCAAGAATATGAAGAAAATCAAGAATTATAGTAGAGGGTGATTAAATGAGTTATGACATAGTAAAAGATTTAAAATTAGATAAACCAAATAACAGAATAAGTGCTAAAATTGCAAATAGTTCTTTCACAGATAATGAGGGGAATTATATTTTTGAAAATAAATATGATATATATCCATATTTAAACACATGGGAAGAAAAATATGCTCGTTTAGTAGGAAATGTAATAACGGGAGGAGTTCATATATGGGGAAATCACAAGCTGAGAAAAATAGAATTTGGCAATGAAATGATTGAATTAGAGAACTATTATAATGAACTTTGCAATAGTGATGATGTCACAGTATATAATAAATATAAAGATATTATTAATAATATTTTAAAAGAAAAAAAAGAGTATATTATTAAATTTAAAGATTCAATGGCATATTTAAAAAACATAGGTATGAAAACATATAGATATACTTTTAATATAAATGAGGCTAAAAAATATAGCAAAAGAGAGATAACGAAGATTAGTGGATTAAAAGAATATGAAGTCGTAAACTTTAAAAAAGAATTATATGAATCAAAAGAACAATCATATAAGTTATATTTAAATGTTATATCAGAACAGAAAAGTAATATTAGAAATAATGATTTATTATATTTTTTACAAGAATATGAATTTGCAGCAGATGGAAGTGGTAAATATTCTGCATATGTTTCTTTAAAAGAAGATTATCCAAATGACAAATTAATTGATGAAATCGTAAGGTTAGGAGAAATTATAAAAAATAAAAAAATAGTAGAATGTCATGAAGATTTAGTTAAAATGTCCAAAGACAAGGACTTTTTAAAAAGAAATAATACATTTGTTCAAATAACTGGACAAGATATTGAGGAATATAATAAAGCAAAAGCTTTTTTAGAAATATCAAAAGAAAAATATAAATTTGATTATGATGTAGACAAACAATATAAGCTACTAGATGAAAAATTTAAAAATTTATATATAAATAAAGAAATTTACAAAGAGTATTGCGAATTATTTTTTGATGAAGATTTAGAAGAAGAACAATAATCATAGAAAAAACGGAAAAAAAACGGAATTGATATATACTATTTCACTATATATAATATTATCATGAAAGGTTATACAAATTATAAAAGATTTGTATACCTTTCTTTTTTATCGCGAAGTAGTGTAAAGAACATGCCTGTTTGCTTTGCCAGGTGATATAGGGGCAGTACCTATCTTCGCAACCAAAATAATAATAGAAAGGAAAATGCTGAAGCGAAGAATTTAAAAGTTTTTATAAAGAAGTTGGAGGCAATGAAGGGAATAAGTGTTTGTACAATAAAAGACTAGATACGTATGGTTGCGGCTGTAGTCATAATTGTTCATATTGTTATGCAAAATCTTTATTAAATTTTAGGAAATTATGGAATTTTGAAAAACCAAAAGTTGCTAATATAAAAGTAATTGAAAGAAAATTACAAAAAATAGAACCAGGAACAATATTAAGATTAGGTGGTATGACGGATTGTATGCAACCATGTGAATTAAAGTATAAAAATACCTACAAAACTATTCAATTATTAAATAAATATAAGCTTGGCTACTTAATTGTTACTAAATCAAGTTTAATTGCAGCAGATGAATATATAAAAATATTAGATCCAAAACTAGCACATATACAAATTAGTATTACATCTACTTCAGATGAAATATCAAAAAAATATGAAAAAGCATCATTACCAGAGCAAAGGATTAAGGCTGTTGAAAAACTACAAAATCTTGGATTTGATGTACAAGTTAGATTATCTCCTTTTATTGAAGAATGGATTGATTATAAAATAATAAATAAGATTAAATGCGATAAAATACTAATTGAATTTTTAAGAGTTAATCCTTTTATAAAAAAATGGCTCGATATAGATTATACAAAATATACAGTTAAACAAAGTAATTATATGCATTTACCATTGAAAGAAAAAATAAAAATGTTATCAAATATCAAAAAGAACAAAGAAATATCAATTTGCGAAGATGTAACTGAGCATTATAACTATTGGAAAAATAATGTTAATTTTAATAAAAGGGATTGTTGCAATCTAAGAAAGTAGGAGAAATGGATAAAATAGAATTAGAAGAATTCTCTGTTGTTGATAATTTAGAAAACTACTCAGATAGCCTATTATTCGAAGACCATATGATAGCAGAACTAATTAAAGGTAATTATGCTATTGAAATTATAGTTACTGGTGAAAAAAGAATTTTTTATAAAGATCAGCTATATGAAAATGCAAATAATTATCCTAAAGAGTTAATTGATTTAATTAAAAGTGCTAATCTGTACAAACAAGAAGATGTAGAAATAAGTTCTAATAATTGGTTTGAAATTAATGCTTATGAAATTGACGATATAGGAAACTACGAATGTATTTATTACGAAGTATTCGAAGAAGAACTTGACAAAATCACAAAAGAACAACTTAAAGATCTTATGAATAATAGATTAAACGAAATAATAGAACAATGTAACAGAAAAGAGGAAAAGGAATATGAATAAATATAGAAACCTTAAACAAAGACATATTGAGGAAGTTGATAAATTCCCATTAATGTTTGCCTTTTCTGATGAACAATTTAATGAAGGTATGAAAAAATTAGGACTTAATCCAGAAGATACAAAAGAAATTACATCAATAGGCTTTGGAGGATTTGTCAAAAAATCGGATTTAAAAGATTACATACAATTATGTCAAAAGCATAAAGAAGAAATACAAAATGAAATAAATCATGATAAAGATGGAACAGGTTTCATAAAAGACATGTTTATAGAAGAGCTTATAAATCACGAGTATGGGTATACACATGAAATAGATGCAGTATTGGATGCTTTATCAATAACACCTGAAGAAGTAAATAGAAATAAAAATTTGAAAAATGGATTAAAAATAGCTTTGGAAAGATGCTTTAGTAAAAACTATGATGAAAAAGTTGAAGATATATTATTAAATGAAAATGAAGCTGAAGAAAATGAACCTTAGCTGTTCAAAAATGTAAGGGATGATTTTGGGTATGAATAATTATAAAGAGTTATATGACACTTTTTTAAAAGAAAAGATAAATGAATATTGTAATGATAATGGTTATTTAGAAATCTATTGGGATTATAGAGATAGTTTAGACCCACAAACTTTGTTGAATGCATATAAGAATTATAAGAAAGAAGGATTCGATTGCATAAAAGATTATTTAGAAAATGAGTTGATTAATTATAATTTAGATTATGATTCATACTTGTATAAAAATATAGAAACAGAGATTCAAAAAGAAAAATTTTTTACTGAAAAATTCAAAGAGTGGTATGAAGAAACATGTGATTTACGTGAAGATCTAATAGAAAATGGTTATCAAGGAATAGACTGTTATATTGAAGAACTTTTAAACAGATCTAATTTTTATATTAATATTATGTTTGCAACTAGTGAAGAAAGAAATTCAGATATGAGTAATATTATTAGATCTTATGGAACATACCATGAACCATATTATGAAAACTTAATATCCGATGATTTTGATAATGCCTTAACCTATATAATACATCAACAAGGACATTATGTGAAAGAATATTTTGATATATTAAACAATTTCAATGAACAAAGTAAAGATGTAAAAAACAGTTTTATTAAAACAGTTGTAGAAGATATTGCAAATAATTCATCTGATTCAATGAGTGAAATTACGTTACTTGTAAAAATGAATGGAATGGAAGCTCTAAATTTTTTAGAATATAAAGATAATATAGAAAACAATAAATATTTAAAATTTGATAAAACAGTAATGATAGGAATCTTTAATGAGTGGAGTGGCTGTGGAGGTTTGTTAGAAATTATCTTGGATAAAGATTTAATTATACCTAAAGAATTTATAAGAGAATTTCAAATTGAAGGTGCAAAAAATAATGGCTATAGTGTTGATGAAGTATATGGTTTGATAAAAAGTTGTTGGAAAGAAGATATTTTAAATTATACGAATGAATCACCAAGTCTTATTAACGAAGACATCGAGGAAACAATAAAATATGTTCAAAATAATCTGCAATTAGAAGTCGAAAGATAGGAGATATAATAATGATTTATAAGAATAAACCATTAACATTTAGTAAGGATGATATTCCGAGTATTGAAGAAGAATTAAAAAATGAAATACCAGAAATAATAAAGGAATTTAATAATTATTACAATACAAAGGAACAAATAAGTGTGAAATATCATATAGAGGAACAGCCCAAAGGCTACTCTCTGTCAGGAGAATTGTATTTTGGGGATAAACTAATAAAACATTATGAAGTATTTGATTTATTAGTTTTAGATTTAAACAATATGGAACTAAATTTATTAATAGATAAACACACAGAAGGAGAAAAAAACATACAAACACAGTTATTAGAAGTAATTAAATTATTTATGAGAGAAAACGATCAAAAAGCATTAGAAAAACTATATGAAATTACTAATGATAAAATAGTCAAAATCCTTTTAGACTGGAGAGAAGAATACGAGAACATTATTGGGGAAGTAAACACTTATTCAAATAATATGTATGAGGACATTATAAGTTATGTTTGGGAAAAATATAATTTAAGTGAATTAGAAAATAACTTTGAAAAGCATTTAAATAGTAAAATTGAAGAAGATGAGGAGGAAGAAGAGGAATATGACTAGGAGAAAAGTGTTGTTTTATGACAAAGAAACTAAACAGCTATATTGTACACCAGAGTTTAATGGAGATAAAAACGAATTTAAATTATTTAAATCAATAGATAGTTGCAAGTTAAATTTTAATAATATCCTTGAAATAGCATTTAAAAATATTGAAACATTAGATGATTTTAAAATAGGAAATGAGTTAGCACAAAAACAATACAAATCATTTTTAAACAATAAAATTAGGCAAGAAATTATACCAATGGAAAAAATAGATGTACCAATGGGTTTAGTAAAATTAGATGAAATATACTTTATACAAAATGGAAAACCGATTAAGCTACAAGAGCATTTACAAAATATAGAACCAACGAAGCTGTTAGATTTGTTAAAACAAAATGTCTTAATTGATGAAAGAGATTTAAGAGAATATGTAAGAATAGATAGAACGATAGGTGAATGTTCTGCAATAGTATATTTATTAGACAATGGGTATAAAGATAATGAAAAATTAAATAAATTTATAGAATTAAATAATAAATATATATCAGAGGGAATAGATGAATGCTGTGACGAATATGAAAAAATAAAAAATGATATTTTTGATTTTTACAATTTGGATAAATACTATTTAGAATTTGAGGAGTATGAATGTAATGGGTACTTTAAATCAGGACATATTCTATATTCAGAATCTCCTGCATTAATAAATAATGACAATTTATTAGAAATAACAGTAAAAAATATTGATAATGGAAAATGCAGAATAAACATTACAGATGGCTATGGAAATGCAGTTAAAGAAATTCAAACTTGGGATTTCTTAAAATTGAGTAATATAGAAATGAAAGCATTATTTGAAGATACATACTATATAAATTATGAAGCAAATCAAGAAAAGGAAGAAGAATATGAAGAGGAAAATGTTTAAAGTAAGAGATTTTTACTGCGAATTTATAAATAAAGAAATGCAACATTATGTTATGTCAGAAGAAGTAGAAAAGAATTTTAATCAAATAGATATTTATATTAAAAAAAACAATGATTATATAAGAGTTAAAACATTATATGTTAATAAAAACAGCAATATTGAAGAAACGAAAAAATATATAGAAAATGTTATGTGTTCTGAAATTGGAAAAGTAAACAATGATGGAACAATAGAAAAGGAGTATTTTAGGCAAGGATATATTTATAAAAATTATGAAAACTTTTATAAGAGAAAAGGTAAATGTTATGTATCAGAATATGATGACAAAATAATAAGTGAAGCAGGAATAAGTTATGATGGAATTTATGAAGAAGTATGTCAATATCTAAACCAATTTAATATTGACTTTGACAAATTACCAGAAAAGTGCATTGAAGAAATGGTTGAAGATATTTTCGAAGCTGTAGATTGGCAATATACAAGTAGTTTAATAAATGGAGACCAATATTTATTTGAGTATCTATGTGATTTTTCAAATGAATATTTTATAAATAATGAAAAAGATGCAGAACTAGTAGAACGATAGATTAGAATATTAAAAATATAGGTGAAAAAAATGAGAGAAAATTTTGAAAAAAGAAAAAGAGAAAAAGAAATAATCAATAATCTCAAAGAGTTTTGTAAAGATTATTCATTTAAATTTCGAAAATACTCAGAAGAAAATATATCTATCCAAGCGAAAGATACAGATAAACACTATCATGATTGGATTAAGTTTGATTTGGCTAAAAATGATTTAGTAATAATTGGGAACACAGACCAATTAAACTTATGGTTTTGCCAGACAAGAAAAGACTTAACCTCAGAAAAGATAATTAAAATGGTTGGAGATTTAAATAAGATATTATTAATCAATTTCAATTGCTCATTAAAATTGTCATCACTTATTGATCCAGAAGATTGGCAAGAAATAGCTGGTATATATGATGCATATAAAGATAATTGGTACAATATAAAAATTAACAATGTTTCATTAGAAAGCAATAATTATATTAATTTTACTTTATCAAAGGGTCCATATGAATTAGGTGGCTTATTTAGAATAAAAGATGAAATTAACGGACTACCAATGCAGATAGTTTCAATAGAATGCTTTGGTGAAGATGATAAAAATTTTATTAATGCACATTATGGAGAAATTGAAAACAAATTAATAGAAATAGCAAAAGAATATGAAAAAGACAATATAAATACTATGAATTTATAAAGAGGTAACATATATGAAAATAAAAATAGAAAAATTTAATTTTATAAGCAATAAAGATAACATAGTTGATTCATATACAGATTTACAGGACTATATGAAGTATTTCTATTTGGATGGAATATCAGATACATTATTTGTAACTAATTATGATAATTTTGAAAAAATAGACTCATTTGACTTTGAAAAAGAACTTTTAAGAAGATATAAAGTTGTGAATCTAAATAAAGATATGAAAAGTCAAATTAATAAGTACATAGATAATAAAGTAGATGAGTTATATTATTTAAATAATTATTCAAAATATAAACTCTATAAGAAAATGACATTTGATAAGATCAAAGAATTAAAAGACAATAATTTTAGTTTTTTGCATGAAGATTATTTAGAAATAAATTTCGATACAAACAAAATAAATTATGGGGCGTTTCAATATAATCCATATACTCAAAAAGTAGAAAATTTAGAAACATTATTTAACGAAAGAAAATTTGATGAATTAATAAGCAAAAAATTAATATTAAAAGAAATTGAAAATGATATAGCTCCTAAATTTATAACTGAGCTAATAAAAATTGAAGATTTCTTAAAGGAAAAACAGAGCATTAAATTAATGTTTAATAATATAAACAATTTTAAATGTACTGCAAAGATAACTGAATTTTTATATGAAAGAGGTTTATTCTTTGAATTAAACTTTTATGATAAAACTAAAGAAAACTTTTTAAATGAAAATCCAACTAAAAGAGTAGAAGATTTAAAAATTGAAGATTTAAAAGGAATTATGTATAGTAACAAAATACTAGAAATTAATGGATCTAATTTTCTAAACATTGATAAACAAATTGCTATTTCTTTAGATGATAGATTTGAACAAAAAATAGACAAGATGGAAAAAGAAAATGAAAACAATTATTATAACTCTTACAGCAAAATAACACGCATTCCAACAGAATTAAACGGATATATGCCAAATGTGCTTTTTGTTGCATTATCAGCTATAAAAGAAGCAGAAAAATATAACAATAATTATCCATCATGGTATACACAAGATATAGAAGAAATAATAAAAAAGAGTTATCTTATACAAGAATTAAAAGAAACAAAATCATTGAAAGATGCTAAAAAAATTGCAATTAGTCTAAATGATAATGAATTGATTTCAATTTTAAATGAATTTCCAGAAAAGGAAAATGAATTAGAAGAGGAGGAAGTAGTATGAGAAGAACTATAAATTTGCAAAGTACCTTTTACCATAAAAAATATAAGGAAATATATAGATTACTATTTACAGCAGATTTAGAAGAAGTATCAGATTTTTCTAATTGGCATAAAAAAAATCCTGATTATATTGATTTACATAGACCTTTATGGATAGTTGTTGAAAGTGAAATTTTAAATAAAAGAATTTGGATCACTCATGATTTTGGAAAGTTAGGAATCGAAACAGCAAGATTAGATTTAGATTGTAACACGAGGGAATATAGTGAGTCTCATGAAAGAAAAGCATTCAAAAATCAAGGAGAAATGGCCGAATATCTAAGAAAACTTTTAAGACCATGCATTGAAGAATCCATTTTTTTAGAAAATGATATTGATTTTGATAATGAAGAAATACTTTATGATGAAGAAACCAATACCATTGAAGCTTATCTGTCTTCAAATTGTGTAAATACAAATAAATTAGAATTTGATGAAAATATAGATACGCCATTCTACTATGATATATATGTAAGCTATCATATAAAAACAAAAGAAACAACCATGACAATTGTACAAATAAAAGATGATGATACAAGAATAAATAAAAAATATATATTAAATCCAAAAGAAACTAAAATATTTGTTAAAGAAACAGAAAAATATTTAGGACAAACTATAACAGATTTTCTAAAAGAAATTTCAGAAGAAAATCAGGAGGAACATTAGATGAGAAATAATAATCCAATCGAATTAGTAAAAGGAATATATCAAATAATTCCTGTTCGAATTGTCAAAGAAGGATTAAGAGATGTTTATTCAGAATATATGAATTTCAATATTGATACTGCAACAATAATATACGAAAAAAGGTTAGGATTTTTACCATTTCACCCTACAAAAATAAAATTAAGTAAATATGAAGAATTAATAGAAAAAAATGGGATTCAAAATATTTCTGGATCAAGAGAATTCTATAAGTTTATACAAAAATACCCAGAAATATATGTGAAAGCTATAGAAAATGAAAAAAACATGGAGGAAGAAGAAATAGAGGGAAATGAGGAATTGAATTAAATGGAAAATAAAAAAAATATTATTGAAAATAAAGTTGAAGTTGAAAATTCTAAAAAAGAAAATAAGGATTTGCCAATTGTTAGAAAATTAGAAATATACGATATGTTATTAGATTCTTTATTTGAAATATCTAATTATACAGAAGCTGTACTGACATTAAGAGGATATGGATTAACTCCTGAGGAAGTAAGTATTATTACAACAGATGATTTACAAGAAATAAAAGATATTTATAAGGAAGCTGATAAACAGGAAGAGGAGGAACAAGAAATATGAAACATTATCCAGTCGAAATTGAAGAAATTTATCAAGATGTTATAAAAATTTATGCAAACAGTATGGAAGAAGCTTTGGAAAAAGCACAGGAAAAATATGATAACAACGAAATTGAATTAACTGATGAAAATTTTAAAGGAGCAGAAATCCGTGAATTTAAGGATGTTGTAACCATTGATGAAATAAAAAAAGACGCGTTTTTTTATCTCAAATATGGAAATGCAATTTTATTAGAAGGCGATAAGAATATGACTTTACTAAAAAAAATAAATTGTTCCCAATGTCCATATGTTATAGCAAATAATATTCAAGTAAGTAAAACAAAAACTCATTTTGAATGGGTTTCTGGCTCATATTTTGATAATCTATACGAAGCAAGTAAAGAATTTAACAATCGAACTAAAATGAAAGAACATACTTTATTCTCTAAATTAGGGAAAGAAACATTAAAAAATTACGGAATAGAAAATTTTAGTAATGCACAAGAAGCCTTTGAATTCATGTGCGAAGAAGAATTTAATAAAGATGATATAGTAGATTTGTTGTCAGAAGAAATGAAAAAAAAAATAATACTAGATCATTTTGAAAACTATATTGAAGAAAATGATGAATATTTCTATTTTGATGCTTGTGAGAAATCAGAAATTGAAAATGAATTAAATGAAATAATAATGAAAATAAGTGATACACTTAATAATTTAAATATTAAATGCCTTTCACCTTTTGATATTTTAGAATTATTAGAAGAAAATAAAACCTCAAAAATAGATGAAACATTAATAGAAAAAGTCGAAAGTATTTTACTTTCATCAGGTTATAAAAATTCAATAGAGAGTTTATTATCATACATAAGTCAAGAAATAGAAGATACACACGAAATGGATATTAGTGAAGAAGAATTTCAGGAGTGATTAGATGTTAATTATTAATAATCAGGAAAAAAATATGAAGTATTGTATCGTGATACTAATATTGAAAGTGAATTATGCTGGGAAAGTGAACCGAGAATATATAAAGTAAATAATCTAAAAGAAATTCGTACATTTGAAGAATGGGAAGAATGTTTGAATATGAAAATAACATACAAAAATTTTTAAACAATGAAAAAGTAGAAGAAAGCGAAGTGAAAGAAAATGAACAATGAAGGAAATAACGAAATATATGATATAGAAATAATTGAAATAAATAAAAGAGTAATTGGAGTAGATGCGAAAACATTTGAAGAAGCAAGAGAGTGGGCTAAAAACGCATTAAAAAGTGGAGATGTGTTATTTGAAGTAGAAGATACTAAAACTACTCAATTAATAAATGCTCCAGGGGTAAATCAAGTTTTAATAAAAGATAAATCTATACAAGATATTGAAATATTGACTCCAAAAAATATTGATAACTATATTGGTTCTTTATCTTTCACTTTCTTTAATAACATAAAATCTGACATATTGGCTTATATATCTGATTACTTTGTCGAAAAACTGGAACAAGGGGAAATTACAGTCAGTATTGTTGATTCAATAACAGATGGAATATGCAACGATAAGTACCTTATGGGAGATTATGATTCTATAAATAGCAAAATATATGAAATTGTAAGTGAAAAATTAAACAATATGACGTCAATGAATATTAAGGAAGCTCAATCAGAAAAAGATTATGACTCTACTTTAAAAAAAGAAAAAGAATTAATTAAAATATTTACAGAATCTTTTATTAAGGACAATTTGATTTATGAAGGGATGATACCAGCCAATGCAGACATAATAAAAAAATATACTGCTGATGAATTAAATTTATTAATAAATAAAGGAATTATTCAAACTAGAAATTGCAATGGGCTAGCTTATGAATTTACACAGCCATATAAAGATGAATTGCTTGAAATCTACTGGAAACAGTTAGAAGATATACCTTTTGATATCGATGAACAGGGAGAAGAAAAACTTGGTGATACATTTCTTTACTTTACTCCTGGAGAAACTACTAAAGAAGACATATGGCATTTTTTTGATAAGAACTATTCAAAAGGAGTTTATTATTTAATATATGAATTTGAAATACCAGAGGATTCCTTAGAAAGCTTAGAAGGGGAGGAAAATTTACAATGATAGATAGTAATAGAAAAAATGAAATTATTGATAAGTTATTAGAATATGTTAGTGAACATTGCATAACAGAAGAAGATGAGTACAATACTTTTATAAACATTATTGGATTATCTAAAAAAGAAATGAAAATATTAGGTATTGAATTAAAGAATGAACTAGAAGAGAGCCTTTAATTATGAAAGACATTAATTTATTGAGTAAATTAGAAAAATACACTAATATTCCGAAATTATCATTCGAATATGAAGCTAAAGAATATATGTATATGGCCGATGTTGTAAGTCAAGTAAATTATATATTTAAAAATTTGAAATTAATAGAATTGAATAAAAAAAATCTAAAAATATATAAAGATGATCCAGAAACAATAAAGAATATAAAAGAAACAATAATTTATTATGAGGAAACAATCAATAATTCATTAAAAAGTCTTGATGAGCTTTATTTAGAACATTTTAAACATTTAGAAAGAATTAATAATACTATAGAAGAGGAGGAAGAATTATAACATGGATTTTAATACTTGTAAAAGAATATTACAAATTGATTATTCGAAAATTACTGATTTATCAAAATTACAAGAATATAAAACAAAATTAATAGATGCTTATAGATATATCAATGAACATGAAGATTTATGTCTAACAAGAGAAAGTATAGAAAAAGGATTTATTAAATGTATACCAGAGATTTCTATTGATAGTTTTGTACCCACAGATAACTTTATGACACAAAATATTAGAGATGCATTAGGTAAAATAAATCAAATTTTTATCGAAACCTATAAGAGAGAAATACCAGAATTCAGGTCTAACTTTTACAAGAATATATATTATTGTGTAATAAACGATTGTAACGAAAATGAAGGAGGATATTACATCGAACTTTATAAAATAAACGATAATAAAGAAATCAATTTTAATGAGATTTTAGATTATTTGGTCATACATAAAGATATTGATTGGGAAATGCAAAATCCTCGACAGATAGTAGAAAAGCATATTGATGAGTTAATTGAAAATAAAATTAATAATGAAGAGGAGTTAGAAAATGAGTAAAGAAAATAAATTCGTAAAAAGAATCATAGAACAATATAAAGACTATTTGAAAGATGAAGATATAGAATTATTAATGAATCACAAAAATGCTAGTGTATTAACAGAAGATATGCTAACTTATTATAATATAGAATTAAACTCTGAAAATGCAGCTGGATTGATTTTTTTAATAAATAAATATGACAAAAATTCGTTCTTTAAAAATTTACTAGAATATAAAATACTATACTTAAGTTTAAAAAATAAGAATTATCAAGAAAAATATTATAAATATTGTAGTATTTTTGTTGAGTATTACCAAATAGATTCATCTATGCAAATTAAAATAGATGAAATGGCAAAAATAAAAAACAGGAATGAATTTAGAAAACAAAATGAAAAACTAATTTTCTTTTGTGAAGATGAATACAAGAAAAAAATAGAAGAAATTAGAGAATTATATAAACAGTCAAAAGAACAATTAAATTATCAAGAAGAATCATTATAGGAGGTATTAATAAATGGATGATAATAAAGAGCTAGCAATTAAAATAATTAATACATTTGAAGAATTACTAAGTAAATATAATATAAAACTTCCAAGCAAAGATCGTAATGGAGAAGAAACAGAAGCAGCAATATATGGCAGAGATTATTATGAATTAGAGGATGAAATAACTAATATAATTCAAGAGGAAAATAATTTGCAATTTAGAAAAGAACAAGTTGCAATAATTTCATATTATATTGGAAAATTAGAAAATGATAGAGAAGAATTGCCAACAATATCTCTAGGCAGTATGGATTTTGAAGAATTTCCAGAATTTTGTGATAATGTTGTTGAAGAATTTAATAAAAATATTGATTATAAATATTTAAGCAAGTTTGCTGAAGATTATTTGATTCAAACATATAGTTTAGAGAAAATATATGAAAATTATAAAGCAATAAAAATCGACTTAGAAATTGAATATTGTCTAAATGAAAATGTAGAAAGAATAAAAAATTTGGAACAAGATTTAAAAATTTTTTGTGAAAGATATTCTCATTTTGAGGATTATTTTGAAAACAGATTCATTAATGAAGAACAATCAATAAAAGTACGCGATACAGAATCACTTATAAACTTCATTGATAAAGTCAACAGTTTTGATAAGACAATATTAAAGCAGTTAGTATGTGGTATAGAAATGATTGATAAGGATTATACAACAGAACTAAAACAGAAATTGTTAGATGAAATAGAGGTAGTAGAATTAAATAATTTGCATAAGAAAGACCATTGGGAAAATATAAAGATGGAAATAATAGAAAAAATTAAAGATATAGCTTTTGATTATGGAATAGATTTAAGTAATCAGGAAGAAGAACTATAAATATTAAATAAAATTCAATATATAAAGAGGTAAATAACATGATAATTAGTAAAAATAACTTCAAGAAACACATAATAGAGAATTATTATAATTTTCCTAACAGTATTTTAGTAGAACAATTTATTAATAATATACTAGATTATGCAGGAAATCTTGATGAAGTAAAACAATATAATTTTCTTTGTGATTTATTACCAAATGTGCCTGAAGTAGATATTAGAAATACGTATTTTAATAATGAAGAATCAGAAATTAACGAAATATGTTAAACTAATCAGCCATATAAAGAATTCAAGAATAGGAGAAAAAAATTATGATTGAAAGAAGTATAGAATTATTTAAAATGCTTACTCCTGAACAGAAAATGCGTTTTACAGATATAGAAATTATAAAAGAAATATATAGTGAAAATAAAGATGCAACATTAGATGAAGTGAAAAGATTATATGATGTTATTAATTCAGCTTGGAGAAGTGAAGATACAGAACATATGAGTTTAGCATTTATTGCACATAAAATTTCAAGAGCATATTCAACAAAAGAAATATCGTTAGTAGCACTTGAAGATTCAAATGAATCTGATTTAATAGAATGCGTTGTAGAACTTATGGATTTCTGCTCATTAGAAGAAATATATAAAGAAAATGAGGGAACATTAGAAAATGAATAAAAATATAAATTTTGGCGACCTTACAAAAGAAGAATTGTTAAGTCTACTTGTCTATTATAATAACTATGTCCAAGAATATCCAGAAACACATAACGATGGAATGTATCCTGTTTCAATAAATGATTTTTATGATAATGAGTACCAAGAAATTATAGAAAATCAAAAAAAGCAATGTGAAGATACAATTAAAATTAATAACAATATTTTCTATAAAAGTACAATTGAAGAAGCAGAAAAAATTTCTAATAACAATACTGTATATAGGCTTGAAGTAGGAGTGATATGTAATAATACAGAAGGATATAATGGACATTATGACGAAAATGTTATTGCTTTTTTAGAAAAAGAAAAAGCAATACAATATGCTAAAAACTATATAAAAAATGGTGTTGACCTAACTTATGCTTCGATAATTGAATATAAATTGCAAGAAAAATTAGAACTTGAAGATAAAGCAAATATTCTTGAAGGGGGAACATTTGACTTTGATGTTAAAACAATAAGTGAAAAAATTATTTTTTCAAAATGTAAGTATTCTGAAAAAATAATACAAGATTATACATATTTAACAATAGAGGAATGTTTAAAAGAATTTACAAAACAAAAACTATTAGTGAGAGAAAATGATCCAATATTTGAAATTCTGATAGCAAACCATAAAACAACAATAAAAGGACTTGATTATATTGCAATCTTTGAATTTACAAATAGAGGATTGAGAATTGAAGTACCATATCAATCTAATAAAAGTATAGTTATATTTCCTACAGATGAAATGGTAAAAAATGAAAAAATGTATCAAATATTATCATATATAGATGAAGAATTAGATATTTGTTTAGAAGAATACATTGAGGAAAGGGAAAAATAATAATGAATGATGAGATTGAAAACAACTTGAATAATCAAATAAATAGAGTTAGAGAAGAAATAAGAGTATGTTCTAATGAAGATTTTGACAATGCAATTTATAAATATAGAATATTTAATAATATTAAAAATACACTACTTGAAGAAATTGTTGAAACAAATTTATTTAAAAATATTTTAGAAAAAGATACAGATATACTAAACAAAATATTTAATAAATTTTTAGATATTAATCTGATTGCATATAGTTTACCAGAAACTTTTGATGAAGTAATGTTAGAAACATTTCTAAGCAAAATAAAATTTGAGGAAATAGAAGAAAATGAGGAACAAGAAATGGAGTCATAAAATGAAAAAAAAAGAGTATAAAGCAGTAACATATGGACTTGCATATAAAGATTATCTTCCTATATTAAATAAAAAGGTTTATCAAACACGAGAATGCAAAGGATATTATGATTTCCTAAATGACATAAATTTATTGAAGAAAACATTAAAGAAAAAAGATGGTAAACCCTCACTGTTATCTAATATATGGTTAAAAAGAATTTGCGAAATGGATAAAGAGCAGTTATTCAAATTTGTAAACAATTATAAAAAATATGACTTAAATCCATTTGAATTTGAGCCTGGATATGATAAAGAAAAAAATGAAATATTGTCAGAAGAAGAAGAACTATAAAAAATCATACAACTAGAATGAGTAAAATACAAAAAATATTTGTAAAATACTACACAAATATGTAAAAATATGCTAAAATAAAAAAAGTAAAAAAGTGTATTCTTTTTTACAAAATAGCAAAGGGGAGTTTGGTGTACATAAAATATTTTAACACAATTTTAGCACAATTTGAGCGTAATCATATCAATAAGCATCCATAAAAACCCTTTAAAATCAATAAGTTTCAATAAACTCAAGAAACAATGAAAACATTGATACAACAAGCTGAAAGGCTTGATAATACTAAGAAAAATTAAAGGAGGAGTGAGAATATGTCACGGTCACAGCAAATGGCATAATATTGCAGCAAGAAAAGGGAAAGTGGATAGCGCAAGAGGAAAAATATTTACTAAATTAGGAAGAGAATTATTAATAGCTGTAAAAGAAGGTGGAGCAGATCCTTCAGGAAATTCAAAATTGAAGGATGTTATAGCAAAGGCAAAAGCAAACAATATGCCAAATGATACTATAAATAATGCTATAAAAAAAGCTTCGGGAGCTGGAAATAGCCAAAACTATGAGGAGATTACTTATGAAGGATATGGACCAAATGGAGTTGCATTAATTGTTAATGTTTCAACAGACAATAAAAATAGAACAGCTGCAGATTTAAGGCATGTTTTTGATAAATCAGGAGGAAATTTAGGTACAAGTGGTTGCGTATCATATTTATTTAATAAAAAAGGTGTTATTGTAATAGATAAAACAAAAGCAAATTTATCAGAAGATGAATTAATGCTTTTAGCAATAGATAATGGTGCAGAGGATTTTGAAGCTGAAGAAGAATATTATGAAATTACTACAGCTCCAACAGATTTTACAACTGTAAGAGAAGCTTTAGAAAAACAAGGAATAGAGTTTTTACAAGCTGAAGTGCAAATGATTCCAACTACATACATATCATTAGATGAGAAAGCAAGTGAAAGAATGCAAAAATTAATAGATAATTTAGATGATTTAGATGATGTAATGGATGTATATCATAACTGGGAAGAATAATCGAAAAAACAGCAGTCTTAGAAACTGCTATTTTCTTTTCTTATTCTATAATTAACTTTTGTGTATAGTCTAAATTGGCTTTTGAATCATACTCATATCCCAATGTATATATATTTGTAGCGAGAATATCTTTTTCCAACATATTTTTTAAAACTTTGTTATCATTTATAATTATAAATTTTTTTAAAGATGTTATAACAGAACATTTAGAATTATTTATTTCAGCTAAGAGCGATTTTCCACGAGAAGTTATTCCTAAAACCCTAATATATGGTTTTGTTTTATAAGAAATCTGAATATCTTTTTTTGTTATATTTAATAATGCATACAGTAAAATTCTTTGAATTCTGGAACGAGTATATCTTTTAGTTTTTACAATATCTATTAAATCTTCTAAGTTATTACAAGAATTAGCAGCTTGTTTAATTAAATTTTCTAACCCTTCAGAAACATCTTGTAAATTATGTATTTCTTCAATACTCATTTTTCTTAAAGTATATATAATCTCTTTTTCAAAAGCATATAAATTTTTAATTATTTTACCATATTTTGTATTTTGAGATACTATTTTAAAAGAAGTTTTAGGTAATAAACTTTTAATGTCTTTATTATTATTAATTAAATTTCTAATTGCTGTTGCACTAGCAAAATTACCATTTAAAATTAAACTATTATATTCTGTTCCTATTCTTTTAATTGTAATTGGTTTAATTTTACTTTTCAATTTCTTAATTGCTTTTAAATATTCAATTGCTAAAATATTATTTGGATTAGATAATACATTAGCATATTTTCTTACATTATTAAGATATAACATTAAAGCATTATCTCTTGCTTTAGGATATGATATACCTTTGGCAAGTTCATGTCTTAAAATTGTTAAATATTCTTTAGGTTCATTCCATAATATGTCAACAAATTCATTTAAGATTGATAAATCTCCAACTTCACTACCAAACGAAAGAGTAACATCATCAAAAACATCTAAAATTTTAATAGCTCCTTCTGCAAAATTTTCTGCACTTGATATACTATAAACAGTAGGCAATTCAATAACCATATCAAAACCATACTTTAAAGCAATTTGTGTTTTAGACCATTTATCAATTAATGAAGGTTCTCCACGTTGTACAAAATTACCACTGATTACACATACAGTATAATCAGGATTAATTAATTTTTTAGATTGTTGAATATGGTACAAATGGCCGTAATGAAATGGATTATATTCAGCTATTATACCTAATATTTTACTCATAATATCTCCCAAATTATTGCAAAATTAATTTATTTACTGATATAATATCACAAAGATAAAGAAAATACAAATTGGAGGATAGTATGGATAAAATAATGATATATACAGATGGTGCGTGTTCACGGTAATCCTGGACCAGGTGGTTGGGCAGCTATACTTATGTACAATGATGTAAAAAGGGAGATTAGTGGAGGGAATAAAAAAACAACTAATAATATTATGGAAATAACGGCAGTTATTGAAGGACTAAAGCTTTTAAAAAGACCATGTAAAGTAGAAGTATATAGTGATAGTGCTTATGTAGTAAATAGTTTTACAAATGGATGGATATATAATTGGATAAAAAACAATTGGAAAACAGCAAATAAAGAACCTGTCAAAAATAAAGAACTTTGGGAAAACTTATATAATCTTACGAAAATTCATAAAGTTACCTTTGTAAAAGTAAAAGGACATAGTGATAATAAATTTAATAATAGATGTGATGAATTAGCAAGAGCAGAAACAGAAAAATTATTACAATAAAATTACATTACTGTTACTTTTGTATAACATTGTTGAAACAAGAGTTTTTTTAGAATATAATAATTATGAATTATTATAGAAAATTTTGTGGAGGCAAAAAAAATGGATACATTTGCAGACTACATTTTAGCAGAAAAAGATTTCGGAAAAAAAATAGAAATAGTATATTATTTAAGTAAAAAAACTAGTATCTATTTTGATAATTCCGTAATTTTTAAAGCAATAATTGCAAAAATGTTTATCGAATCTATGGATATTGATATTGATGAGAATTTAGTTGTTACAGCAATGTTATTATGTGGATGTAAAAAAATAAACAATGCACAAGATATAGAAAAAATAAAGAATTATGCAATAGAAGGAGCAAAATATTTATCTACATTAGGATTTTCAAAAGAATTTTGTACAATATGTGAACAACATAACAGGTATAGTAATAATCTCCCTAGAAAAAAAGAAAGTGACATTTTAGAATTAGCGGATCAATTTGGAGGTATGCTTTTAGATAGACCAGAAAGAATAGCTTTTCCGATAGAAGAAGCATTAATACTTTTGGAAAGTAGAAATTTAAAAAACTGCAATAATGTTTATTTAGACAAATTTAAGGATTTTATAAATATTGTAAAGGAGATAAAGGTATGATTGATCCTTGGAAATTTAACCCTTTAACTGCTTTAGGAAATAAAGCTGGAAATTTATCAGAAGCAGAATATTTAAAAACTGTATTAGAAATAGCACCTAAAACAGTTGAGGAAACAAAAAAAATTAGGCGAGATTTAAAAAATGGAACGAAAACTATAATAGAAAATAGCAATGAATTGTTTTTATAATAATGTAAAGAATAAAAAGGTTGCAAAGTTGCAACCTAAAATTTTGTTAAAGGTGGTAAATTAAATGTATGAAATTTTTGCAGATTTGCATGTACATATAGGAAGAAGTCAAAATAACAAACCAATAAAAATAACAGCAGCAAGATCTTTAAATTTTGCAAATATAGCAAAGGAATGCAGAGAAAGAAAAGGAATAGATATAGTTGGAATTATAGACTCAGCATCTCCATATGTAATAGAAGATATAGAAAGTTTTTTAAAAACAGGAGAAGCATATGAAATAAAAGATGGTGGAATTATATATAAAGATAAAGTATGTATAATTTTAGGAAGTGAAATAGAAACATCTGAAATTGGCTTAAATGGAAAATGTGGAAGTGCACATAATATTTGCTTTTTTCCTCATTTAGAAGATATAAAAAAGTTTTCAAGTGAAATGAGTACACATATAAAAAATATTACTTTAAGTTCTCAAAGAGCAGATATTTCTGCATATAACCTATTAGATATAGTAGAAAAATATAATGGAATACTAATACCTGCACATTGTTTTACACCACATAAAAGTTTTTATGGAAATTGTACTGATAGATTACAAAAAATATTTAAAGAAAAATATGATAGAATATTGGCAATAGAATTAGGTTTAAGCTCAGATACTTTTTTAGCAGATACAATATCAGAGTTAGAGTCAAAAACCTTTCTAACTAATTCTGACGCACATTCACTACCTAAAATTGCAAGAGAGTATAACAAAATTTTAGTAGAAGATATAAGTTTTACAGAATTAGTTAAAGCCTTAAAAAATGAAGACGGTAGAAAAATAATAGCAAATTATGGATTAGACCCAAAGCTTCGGAAAATATCATAGAACATATTGTGAAGTATGTAAAAAAAACATAAGTGGAAAAGCACCAGTAACATTGTGTGAAACTTGTGATAGCAAAAATATAACTATGGGAGTTTATGATAGGATTGAAACAATAAAAGATAAAAATCAAACACAAAGTCCTGAAAATAGACCAAAATATATATATCAAATACCACTTACATTTATTCCTGGAATAGGTAAGAAAACAATAGACAAATTATTAGACACTTTTGAAACAGAAATGAACATACTACATAAATTATCTGAAGATGATATACAAGCTGTTATTAATGAAAGCACAGCACGTTCTATAATTTCTGCTAGAGAAGGAAAAATGCAAATAAAAGAAGGTCGGTGGAGGAGTTTATGGGAAAATAAGTTCTTGCTAAAAATAAATTTTCTTTGTTCTTTTTTTCTCCAAAATGAATAGACATTATCTATAAACATTTTGGAGGAAATAGATGAACAGAAGATATCACAGAAAAGCATCAAAAACAAAAGAGATTTTAGTAACGCATTTAGAAAATAATTTTAAAGAGTATATTATAATTACTATAATATTTGTTATTGGCATAATTATTGGAGTAGTATTTATTAACAACACATCAGAAAATCAATCATTAGAAATTAGTAATTATATCTCAAATTTTATTAATGGTTTAAAAGAAAATAAAGAAATTGATGAATTGACTCTTTTAAAAGACTCAATTAAAAAAAATTGTGTACTAGCTGTTTTTTTATGGTTTATGGGATCAACAATTATAGGAATTTCAATTGTTTATTTAACTGTTTGCTTTAGAGGATTTTGTTTAGGATATACAATATCATCAATAATATTAACTTGTGGAACTCGGAAAAGGTTTACTGTTTTTATTTTCAACAATATTATTGCAAAACATATTATTCATCCCCTGTGTAATTGCACTTGCAGTAAGTGGAATGAAATTACATAATTCTATAATGAAGGATAAGAGAAGAGAAAATATAAAATTAGAAATATTAAGACATACTTTATTCTCATTATTTATACTATTTTTGTTAATCTGTTCTTCTTTAATAGAAGTATATGTATCTAAAAATGTTTTACTAATGTTTATAAAATATATATAATTTTAATTTTGATTTTTATTAAATAAATCTATTTACTTTTTTTTTCTAATCTGATATAAATATATATATAACAAAAAATTACAAATTAAACACTTGCAAGTGTTTTTATTATATAAAAGGAGCTAAATTATGGATAAACAAATTTCTAGTTTTTTAAATTTTATTGAAAATGATAAAAAGTTATCAAATAATACATTACAATCATATAGGAGAGATATACTTCAATACAAAAATTATATAGAATTAAAAAAATTAGACTATTCAAAGATTAACTCAAATGATATAAAAATATATTTGCAATATTTACACGATATAAATAAAAAGGCTTCTACCATTTCAAGAAATTTGGCTTCAATTAGATTATTTTATCAATATGAATTAAAAAATAGCAAAATAAAAATAGATCCAACTGAGGGTATACAATTACCAAAAATTGAAAAAAGAGTGCCTAGTATTTTAACAGCACAAGAAGTGTCATTACTACTAGAACAACCTAAAAACATAGATTTAAAAGGCATAAGAGATAAAGCTATGTTAGAATTTGCATATGCAACAGGCATGAGAGTTACTGAAATAATATCACTTAATATAGAAGATGTTAATTTTGAAAACAGTTATGTAGTATGTAAAACTGCTAATAAACAAAGAAATATTCCATTAGGTTCAATGTCTTTAAAGGCTTTAAAACAATATATTGAAGAAGCTAGATTAATTATTATAAAAGATGAAAATGAAAAAGCTCTGTTTGTAAATATAAATGGTAAAAGGTTAACAAGACAAGGTTTTTGGAAAATCATAAAGTATTATAAAGAACAGGCTCATATTTCAAAAGATATAACGCCACACGTTTTAAGGCATTCTTTTGCAACACATTTATTACAAAATGGAGCAGAGCTAAAAGCTATTCAGACAATGCTTGGACATTCAGATATATCTTCTACACAAATATATATGCAATTTCAAGATGAAAGTTTAAAAAATATATACAATAAAGCACATCCGAGAGCATAAGAAAGGCATTTTGCTAATAAAATAAAAATAAGAGATTAATATTGCAATTAATCTCTATTTATTATATAATATTTAGAATTTAAATAAAAGGAGGAGATATTTGATGTCAAAAATATTATCAGACATATCAAGAACATTTAATGAGTTTTTATTACTACCAAATTTAACTACAGAAAAATGTATACCAACAAATGTATCACTTAAAACACCACTTGTAAAATTTAAAAGAGGAGAAAAATCAAAATATTATGCTAATATTCCAATGGTATCTGCTATAATGCAATCTGTATCAGGAGAAAAAATGGGAATTGCTTTAGCACGTGAAGGTGGACTTGCTTTTATATTTGGTTCTCAATCAATTGAATCTCAAGCAGAAATGGTTTATCATGTAAAAAAACATAAAGCAGGTTTTGTAATAAGTGATTCAAACGTAAAAGCAGGTACGCCGTTAAAGGAGGTTCTAAAACTAGTTAAACAAACTGGTCATTCAACAGTTATAATTACAGATGACGGAACAGCAACAGGAAAATTTTTAGGAATTGTAACAAATAAAGATTATAGATTATCAAGAGATAATCAAGATGAACCAATAGACAACTTTATGACAAAAAAAGACAATGCAGTATGGGCTGAAAAAGGAATAACATTATCAGAAGCAAATGATATAATTTGGGAAAATAAAATTAATTGTTTACCAATTTTAACAAAAGAAGGATATTTAAAGTATTTAGTATTTAGAAAAGACTATGAAGATAGAAAAAATAATCCAAATTCATTATTAGATGAAAATAAACGATATATTGTAGGAGCTGGAATAAATACTAGAGATTATGAGCAAAGAATACCAGCATTAGTAGAAGCAGGTGTAGATATAATATGTATGGATTCATCTGATCGGATATTCAGTATGGCAAAAAAATACAATTGATTTTGTAAGAGAAAAATATGGAGATAATTTAAAAATAGGTGCAGGAAATGTTATAGATAGACAAGGCTTTAGATATTTAGCAGAAGCAGGAGCTGATTTTATAAAAGTTGGAGTAGGTGGAGGCTCTATTTGTATAACTCGTGAAACAAAAGGAATAGGTAGAGGACAAGCAAGTAGCATAATGGAAGTAGTAGATGAAAGAAACAAATATTTTGAAGAAACAGGTATATATATTCCAATATGTTCAGATGGTGGAATAGTTTACGATCATCATATAACATTAGCTTTAGCAATGGGAGCAGACTTTGTAATGATGGGCAGATATTTTGCTAGATTTGATGAGAGCCCAACAAGAGTAGTAAAAATAGGAAATAATTATGTTAAAGAATATTGGGGAGAAGGTTCAAACAGAGCAAGAAATTGGCAAAGATATGATTTAGGAGGAGAGGCTAAAGATAAACTTACTTTTGAAGAAGGAGTAGATTCATATATACCTTATGCAGGAGCATTAAAAGAAAATTTAGAAATAACAATTGCAAAAATAAAATCAACAATGTGTAATTGTGGTGCAACTTCAATTCCAGAGTTGCATAAAAGTGCAAGATTAACAATGGTTTCTGAAGTAAGTATATCAGAAGGTGGAGCACATGATGTAATGCTTAAAGAAATAGACACTTCATATAAATCGTAGATAAGAATATATTAAACAAAAAAATCATCCCTAAAAATTAGGGACGATTTTTTTGTATTTATTCCCATTCAATTGTTGCAGGTGGTTTTGATGTTATATCATAAACAACTCTATTTATATGTTTTACTTCGTTTACAATTCTTGAAGATACTTTTTCCAGTATATCATATGGAATTTTGCTCCAAGAGGCTGTCATAAAATCAGTTGTACAAACACTTCTTAAAGCAAGAGTATAATCATATGTCCTATAATCACCCATAACACCAACAGATTTTAAATTAGTTAAAACAGCAAAGTATTGATTTAATTCTTTATCTAATCCTGCATTTGCAATTTCTTCTCTAAAGATGAAATCCGCATCTTTTAAAATCTCCAATTTTTCTTTAGTTATATCTCCAATAATTCTAATTGCTAGACCGAGGTCCTGGAAATGGTTGCCTATATACTAACTTTTCTGGTATACCTAATTCTAATCCGGTTTTTCTAACTTCATCTTTAAATAAATCCCTTAAAGGTTCTATAATTTCTCTAAAATCCACATAGTCTGGAAGTCCACCAACATTATGATGACTTTTAATTACAGCAGCTTTTCCTTTACCACTTTCTATAACATCTGGATAAATTGTTCCTTGAGCTAAATAGTATACTTTACCAATTTTTTTTGCTTCGTCTTCAAATACACGAATAAATTCTTCACCTATAATTTTCCTTTTTTGTTCTGGTTCTGAAATACCAGCAAGTTTATTTAAAAATCTATCTTTAGCATTTATTCTAATTAAATTAATATCAAACTGATTTTTAAATATAGTTTCAACTTCATCACCTTCATTTTTACGAAGAAGACCATGATCTACAAATATACAAGTAAGTTGTTTTCCAATAGCTTTATTTAAAAGAACAGCTGCAACAGAAGAATCAACACCACCAGATAAAGCAAGTAATACTTTTTTATCTCCAATTTTTTCTTTTAAAGATTTAATAGATTCTTGTGCAAAAGAAGACATTTTCCAATCTCCAGAACATTTACAAATATTATACAAAAAGTTCTTAATTATTTTAACACCATTTACGGTATTATTAACTTCAGCATGAAATTGAATACCATAAAATTTTAAATCTTTATTTTCAATTGCTGCAATTGCTGTATTATCAGTATTAGCAATTGTTTTAAATCCAGTTGGTAAGCCCTTTACTGAATCTGTGTGACTCATTAAACAAATATTTTTATTATCAAAACCGTCAAAAAGTGGGGAAGAAGAATCAAGATTTACTTCTATCTCTCCATATTCCTTTTTAGTTCCTTTTTCAACTTTTCCGCCTAAACAAATACTCATAAGTTGCATACCATAGCAAATTCCTAAAATTGGAATACCTAAATTAAATATTTCCTTGTCACATTTAGGACTATTTTCCTCATAAACACTAGCAGGACCACCAGTAAATATAATTCCTTTAGGATTATGTTCTTTTATTTTCTCAATAGGGGTATCATAAGGTAAAACTTCTGAATATACATTACATTCTCTAACGCGTCTTGCTATTAATTGATTAAATTGGCTATAAAAATCTAAAATTATTATTGTTTCTTTATTTTTCATAAAAATCTCCTTTTTATTAACTAATATTGATATTTTATCATATTAGTAAAAAAAAGTATAGAAAGATTATAATTTTTTAAAAAACAATTGACAAGACGCAAACATTTGTTTATAATAAGAAATAGAAAAGCAAATATATGTTTGCTTAAAAACAAGGAGGATAAAATGAAAATAGTAAATAAAAGAAAATTTATAACCAGTTTATTATTAATATTATTAATTATTTCGATACTATCTTTAATAGTATCAAAATCTACATATTCATGTGGAGAAAAGCAATACAAAACAATTTATGTATCAACAGGAGATACATTATGGAATATTGCAAACTTTGAAGCAAAATCAAATTCATATTATAAAAATAAAGATTTAAGATATATAATAGATGATATTATTAGAATAAACAATTTGGCAAATAGCAATATAAATGTAGATCAAAAACTATTAATACCAACTATTTAATATAATTAGCTAATGGATTATTTTCTACAGCACTTCTAATTTGGCTATTATCAACATGAGTATATATTTCTGTAGTAGAAATACTTTCATGTCCTAATAATTCTTGAAGGGCACGAATATCTACATTTCCATACTGATACATTAACGTTGCAGCAGTATGCCTCAATTTATGCACAGAATACTTGTTAATATCGAGTCCTGCTTTTAACAGTTCTTTTTTTACAATGCTTTGTACAGTCCTATTACTAATTCTTTCACGTCTTTCACTTAAAAATAATGCATCTTTTGAGTTGTATTTAATTCCTTCTTTAGGTCTTTCTAATAAATATTGATTTATAGCTAATATACAAGCATTATTTAAATATATAGTGCGTTCTTTATTACCTTTACCAATAACATTTAATTTGCAATCACTAAAATTAATATCATTAATATTAATTTTAACTAATTCAGATAAACGCATACCACAGTTTAAAAACAAAGTAATAATAGCATAATCTCTTTCTTTGTTTCTGTTATCTTCATTTTTGGCAATTTCTAACAAATGTTTACTTTCATCTAAAGAAAGATATTTTGGCATTCTTTTTCCTATTTTAGGAGTTTCTAAATTTTGAGCAGGATTAAATTCTATTAATTTTGCCTTTTGAGACAAATATTTAAAAAATACTCTTATTGTAGAAACTTTTCTAGCTCTTGTTGCTGGTTTACTCTTTAATTCAGTTGCCATATAAGATATATATTTATGAATATCGTCTAAAGCTATTTTTTTTATTATATCAATATCTAAATCATTGATATCAATTTTAGAATAATCTTTTTCATTAGTTAATTTAAACTGAATCTTTATAAATTTCAAAAAATTGGATATATCATAATTATATTCCTTTATACTATTAGGAGATTTATTTAATATAGTAATACTATAATCTAAAAATGAATTTAAAAATCCTGGATTTGACTCTTTATTCATCATAAAAACACCTCCTTGTCTTTTTGTATTATACACTCTTTTTTTTATAAAATTCAATACTTTTACCTGTTTTCTAATATTTTATAAAATCTTTCTTCTTTTCTCTTTAACCTCTGTGAATCAATAAATTCTATTTTTCCCTCGTTTTTTCCTATCATTTTGTTCTTTTCTAATATTTCCTTCAAATGTATAGCTAATCTATACGAACCATTGAAAAACGTAACATTTCCTAATGTATCTTTAATTTCATTTTGTATTAATGGATAATGTGTACAACCTAATACTACATTTTGAACTTTTTTTTTATATTTTCCTATATTATCATTTAGATATTCTTTTATCTTTTTCTTTTCACCACTTTCTATAATATCTGCCAACCTCACACATTCTAATAGATACGTTTTGTAATTATTAAATTTATTGTATAAAATATTAAACTTTTCACTTTCTATTGTTCCTTTTGTTGCCATTATCAATGTTGACTTTTCGTATGCATAATCATACACCATTTTATATGCTGGTTCTATTGCTACAAATTGAATATTTAGATATTTCTCTCTTAATCTATCTGCCACTTTTGTACTTGCAGTATTGCATGCTATAACTATTGCTTTGCAGTCATTTTTTATAAAAAACTTAACAATATTGTCACAAATATTCATAATCTCATTATCCGATTTATCTCCGTATGGATTGTTTTTAGAATCACTATAATATATATAATCTTCGCTTTGTAAAACTTTTACTATTTCTTTAAGAACTGTAACTCCTCCTATTCCAGAGTCAAATATACCTATTTTTCTATTATCATTCATTCTTATCTCTTCACCTGTTTTTTGTGATATTTTTTAGAATAATAACATAAAAAAATAAAAATAACAAGTATATATTATTTAATCCCTGAAACAACTGATGTTGGAATATCCTTAAATGATTGCACATTTAAAGAATATATAAAATATTTCAATATAAAGAATATTCAGGATGCTTTTGATCAATATGTATTTGATGGAGGTATGGCAGGTTCATATTTATATGACTATGCTAAAAGAAAATATAATTATATAAATGATGTATACAACGCTTTAATTGTGCGTGACATTCAACAAAAATACAATATTCAAAATGTTGGACTTATGGATAGTCTAACTGAATTTATGATGGACAATATATCTAATTTAACATCTTATAGAAATGTTTCAAACAAATTAAATGAAAACAATTTAGCTACTAATGATAAAACTATAGCCGTATATATAAACTATCTTTGTGATGCTTTTGCATTTTATAAAGTGCGAAGATATGATATACAAGGAAAAAAATATTTATCTTCAATAGATAAATACTATTTAGTTGATCAAACATTTAAATATGCAAAATTAGGGAAAAAAAATATTAATTATGGCAGAGTATATGAAAATATCGTTGCAATAGAATTACTTAGAAGAGGATATGAAATTTATGTAGGAACTTTATATAATAAAGAAATTGATTTCGTAGCGATGAAACAAAATGAAAAACTTTACATTCAGGTCTCAGATAATATTGATGAAGATAAAACATTAAAAAGAGAAGCTGAACCATTAATTCAAATTAGAGATGCATATCCTAAAATAATAATTGCTAGAACAAGACATGAAGATTATCAATATGAGGGGATACAAATATATGATATTGCGAATTGGTTGACAAAACAATATGAATATTATTGCAAAAAAGCCAAGAGGGAGTAGGGGACTACCAAATTTTGAAACATTAATAAAATGATTAAATTTTAATATTTAAAAATAAAAAAATTATCTGAAGAAAAGAATACATAAAAAGTTTTAGAAAATAAAAAGTAAATTTTAAAATGAAATTAGAAATTTTATAATATTATATATGTTATTTATTCCGAAAAGTCAAACTTTTTTTAAGTTTTCGGAATATAATTTATAATATATTTTTAACAAACTTATAAAGATTATACATATAAATTATTAAAATTCATCCTATTATCAAAGTTTTGTGCAATTATGCGTTAGCTATACTGAAAAATAAGCATTTTTGAGAGACATCAAAAAACTGCTAAAAATGTCTAAAAAAGCGACGCACGAGAATCGATTTTAAGGCGTTTTTATATTTTAGACATATAGTTTGTTGTCCTAAATATGGCTAAAATAAGGGCTTGTAACGATTTTGAAAAAATTGAATAGAAATTATAAAAAAATAATAGAAAAATTTAATTATAATAAAAATTTGAAAATAAAATTATAAATTAAAAATGAAAAATTAATACCAGATAAGTAATTATATAAAGTTATAATAAAAACACGTGAGAATCGATTTTAAGAAGTAATAATTATAAAAGTAACAAGTTATATGAATAGAATATTAGTAAAGGCTTATAAGAGGCTGATACTAAGGAGGTTTGCAGGATACCAGAACAGGCATCTTTATATTTTACCCCTATACCTAATTGCGCAAAACTTTGATTTTGTGCAATGTTATGATTTGAAATATTAAAGTAGATGTTCTCTACCCTAATTAAACAATCAGTGATTGACTAATTATAATCATAAAAAAAAATAAATGTCAATAATTTATTTAAAATTTTCAAAATAAATTATATTACTATTAGAATTATGATTACTTTTTTCTGAATAAATTTCCCAATCAGATACTTCTCTCTGTTTTATGCAAAAAAATTTTCCAGAAATCGTAGAAAGAACAATTTCATTTTTTAAACATTTCGATTTTTAAAAAAATAGTTTATTCTTGTTAAAAATTCTTCATTAGATTTTGTACTTATTATTTGATCTATTAATTGTTCTGTCATTTCTTGTGCAGACATATTAGACATTGATTTTCTTAAAGAAAAAATTATTTCTAATTCTTTTTTTGTTAATAGTAATTCTTCTTTTCTAGTTCCAGATTTATTTATATCTATTGCTGGAAAAACCCTTTTTTCTGATAACCTTCTATCTAAATGGACTTCCATATTTCCTGTTCCCTTAAATTCTTCGAATATAACATCATCCATTCTACTTCCTGTATCTACTAAAGCAGTTGCCAAAATTGTTAAACTACCTGCATCTTCAGTATTCCTTGCTGCTCCAAAAAACCTTTTTGGTTTATGTAAAGCACTTGGGTCAAGTCCTCCAGAAAGAGTCCTCCCTGATGTTGGTATTACTAAATTGTATGCTCTTGCAAGTCTGGTAATACTATCTAGTAGTATTACTACATCTTTTTTTTGTTCTGTTAATCTTTTTGCTCTTTCTAATACCATTTCAGCCACTTTAACATGATGCTCAGGCACTTCATCAAACGTAGAATATATAACATCTCCTTTTATTGACCTTTTCATGTCTGTTACTTCTTCTGGTCTTTCGTCAATCAAAAGAACTATTAATTCAATATCAGAATTATTTGTTGTAATGCTATTTGCTATTTTTTTTAGAATGGTTGTTTTTCCTGCTTTTGGAGGAGCTACTATCATTCCTCTCTGCCCTTTTCCTATAGGTGACAATAAATCCATTAACCTCATCGTATATTCAGAAGCAATAGTTTCTAATTTTAATCTTTCATTTGGATATATAGGGGTTAAATCATCAAACAAACGCCTTTTCATTGCATTTTCAGGATGTTCCCCATTCACTTCACCTACATAAATTAATGCAGGAAATTTTTCTCCCTCTTTTGGCTTTCTTTTTATTCCTTTTACCATATCTCCTGTATCTAAACGAAACCTTTTTATTTGAGTTGGTGAGATATATACATCTTTTGAGGTTGGTAAATAATTATCACCTCTTAAAAAACCATATCCATCAGGTAAAACTGCTAAGATTCCTTTAACAAATTCATCACCTTCGTTTGTTAATTTATATCCACCTTCTATTTTTTTTATTGGGTTATTTTCATCTAATTTTTCTTCACTTAATAAAGATAATATTTCGTCTTTTTTTAATTTTGATACATTTTTGATTCCTTTTTCTTTAGCTTTTTCTTTTAGTTGTATAAGAGTTAAATCTTCAAGGCTCATTTGACTATATCCTCCTTAAATTATAAATTAGATAGGCTGTATAACCTACCTAAAACTAATTTTCTTTATCTATATATACTCTTTCATTTGGTAAATACATATCTAATTTTTCTCTAGCTACTTCTTCTATATATTCTTTTGAGTTTATATTTGATTTAGTTTCGTATAAAGATTTTTGATATGCTAACTGTTTATTTAGCTGCTCAGAATAATATTTTTGTGTATTTTTATATGAACTTAATGTTGTTTGTTGTCCAATAAAAATATACATTATATAAAGCAAAACACCAAATATGAGTAACTTCTTATAAATTTTATTTGATTTTAATAATTTTTTCATCTGTATTTTCTCTCCAGTAATATAAAATATATATTATTTTTATCCTATACTATATATTTCAACAAATTCATATTAAATCCTTCTTATATTCATTTTTTTTCTTTTTATTATACACACTTTTTGCTTTTAGTATAATTTTTGACAATGTCTTTTTTAGATTTATAACTATAAAAGAAATAGGTTCTAATACTGTTTTATTAGTAATATTAAATAAGACTTTTAATGGAATAACAATTATATAGTAAGTAACCTTTTTAATTATATTAATTATAAATAAATTTATTTTTATAAAAATTTTGCTGAACAACAGAATATATATTGCTGTTCCTAATCCTAATCCTATAAATATAAATCCTCGTAACTCACCATTATTGAATTTGAATATTGAATATAAAATAATAGAAGCCGTAATAAGCCAAAACAAAATGTCTTCTATATAAGTTATAATATCATTTGTTTTATAAGACTTTCTCAATATTCTAAAAATATCAAATAATACACCAATTAAGAATCCATCTAAAATAAAAATTGTAAACAAATATGCCTGATTTTCCAAATTATCACCTTTGTTATTTAAATATTTTTCCTATTATAGAGCCTTTTTTTTCGGAACTTTTTTCCGAATAAAACAAACTATATATATCACCTTCAACAACAACTTCTGAAGTATCTATACTTAATTTATTAATTCTAATATTTTCTCCTTTTACATTTAAAAGTCCTAATTCAGTTTCTACTATTACTACTTGATCATCAAAACTAAGAACATCTAAGACTCCTGAAATACTTAATTTTTCTCTGTTTTCTAATACTAAATTCTGAATAACAGTATTTGATATGTTTTTTCTTTCTTCTAAATTCATATAATATTCCTCCCACTCTTATAGGTATAAAATATATATATTCAAGTCTTGTCTTTTTTAGAACAAAAGAGCATATATTACTATATTTTTTTAATGTCTGAAATGTCTCATTCCAGTAAATATCATTGTTATTCCATATTCATTACATTTGTCTATTGATTCTTGATCTCTTATAGAACCTCCTGGTTGTATTATAGCTGTTATTCCAGCCTTGTGTGCTGCTTCTACTGTATCTGAAAATGGAAAATATGCATCAGATGCAAGTGAAGCTCCATTAGTTGCTCCTTTACCTATTAATTCAGTTGCATGTTCAATTGCTTGTTTTGCTGCCCATACTCTATTTACTTGCCCTGGTCCTATTCCTATTGATTGCTTATCTTTTCCAAAAGCAATTCCATTTGATTTAACATATTTAACAATTTTCCAAGTAAATAACATATCCTCTAATTCTTTTTCTGATGGTTTTCTATTTGTTACTATTTTATAATCATTTAAAAGATCAGAGTCAATTGTTTGAAGTATAATGCCTCCATTTATTTTTTTAATATCATAAGAACCCTTTGGCTGTTTTACTGTTATTGTAGGTAATAACATGATTCTTAAATTTGGTTTTGTTTTTAATAATTCTAATGCTTCTTTTTCATATGATGGAGCTACAATGACTTCTAAAAATATTTCCTTCATTTCAGTTGCCATTTTTGTATTTATTTCTCTATTTGAAACTACAATTCCTCCATATATTGAAACTTTATCTGCATTATATGCTTTTTGCCATGCTTTATATATGCTTTTATTATCACTTCCTACGCCACAAGGATTACCATGCTTACATGCAACAACTGTTGGCTCATCAAACTCTTTTAATAATTCTAAAGCACCATTTGTATCATTTATATTGTTAAATGATAATTCTTTTCCGTTTAATTGCTCTGCTATTGTAAGAGAACCTTCACATTTTCCAATCTCTTTATATAAAGCACCAATTTGATGAGGATTTTCTCCATATCTCATTTCTTGCACTTTTTCATATGTTAATGTAAGTTCAAAAGGTAAAGTTTCGTCTTTTCTTTCATCTTTTAAATACTTGCATATCATTGCATCATAACTTGCTGTGTGCTCAAATACTTTATTCATTAAATAAAATTTGGTATCAATTGATACTTGTCCATTATTTTTTAATTCTTTTAATACTCTTTCATAATCTGTTGGATCTGTAATTACTGTTACATCTTGATAATTTTTAGCAGCACTTCTTAACATTGTAGGTCCACCTATATCAATATTTTCAACTGCTTCTTCTCTTTTTACATTTTCTTTTAATATTGTTTGTTTAAAAGGATATAAATTAACTATAACAAAATCTATTGTATCTACATTTAGATCTTTTAATTGTTGCATATGTTTTTCATTGTTTCTCATTGCTAAAATTCCTGCATGAACCTTTGGATGAAGTGTTTTTACTCTACCATCTAAACATTCTGGAAATCCAGTAATCTCAGAAATTTCTATTGCTTTTACTCCTTCTTCTTTTAACTTTTTATAAGTCCCTCCTGTTGAAATTATTTCAATATCCATTTTTTCTAATTCTTTTGCAAATTCCACAATTCCTGTTTTATCAGAAACACTAATTAATGCCTTCACTATATATACCTCCTTATTTTTTCTTTTGATTTATTATATTACAAAAAAATATATATTACAACATTAAAACAAAAAATGTAGAAACTGCCTATAGTAGCAATTTCTACACATAATAAAGCTTTAGTTAGCAGTAACAATTCTTTGAAGGCTAACTTAACAATTGTTTAACTATTGTTCCCGTTCCTTTTTTAAAAGTAGATTTTACATGTATTGGAACATTATATTTTTTTGCTAGTTCGACACACTTTGTATGAAGAACTTTTGCACCATTTTTAGACATGTTTATCATTTTATTATATGAAATTTCATTTAATTTTATAGCTTTAGAATTAGTGTTTGGATCTTCTGAATATACTCCATCTACATCTGTATATATATATAATTTATCTGCTTTTAAATATGCTGCTAAAGCTACTGCTGTAGTATCTGATCCTCCTCTTCCAAGAGTAGTAATATCACCATCTTTAGTAATCCCTTGAAATCCTGCCACTATAACTATATTATTTTTGTTTAACTGAGTTAAAATTTTGTCAGTATTTATTTTTATAATATTTGAATTGCCATGCGTATCATTTGTAATTATTGGTAATTGCCAACCGAGATATGAAATTGCATTATATCCTTGATTATTTAAACACATAGCAAGTTTTGATATTGTTATTTGTTCTCCAACTGAAACTAAAACATCATGTTCTCTTTTGCTTGGGGTGTTGGTAATTTCTAATTCCTCTTCAATTAACTTGTCTGTTGTTTTACCTTGCGCAGATACAACAACTACTACTTTATTTCCTTTTTCATAAGTTTTAGTTATATGTTCACAAACCTTTAACAGCTTTTCTGTATCTGCCACAGAACTTCCTCCAAATTTTTGTATAATTATGCCCATTTTGGCACCTCTTTTAATTGTTGATATAAACAAAATTTAAATTTAAATTTTGTTATATAATATTATATAGTTATTTTTAAGATTTTGTGACTTCTTTAAATGGAAGGGTTTTATTAATCATCTTTAAATAACTTTCAATAAATCCATTTAAATCTCCATCCATAACTCCTTCAATATTTCCAACTTCATAATTAGTTCTATGATCTTTTACCATAGTATATGGACAAAACACATATGAACGGATTTGGCTTCCCCATGCTATATCTTTTTGCACTCCTTTTAAATCTTCTATCTTTTCTTTATGTTCTTTTTCTTTTAGCTCTAAAAGTTTAGATTTTAACATTTTCATAGCTGTTTCTTTATTTTGTATTTGAGACCTCTCAGATTGACAAGAAACTACTATGTTTGTTGGAATATGAGTAATTCTAACTGCTGAATCTGTTTTATTTATATGCTGTCCTCCTGCTCCGTGAAGCTCTATATGTATCAACTCTTAAATCATCAGAATTTATTTCTAAATTGATATCATCTGTAATTTCTGGTAATACTTCTAAAGAAGCAAAAGATGTATGCCTTCTTCCGTCCGCTATCAAAAGGAGATATTCTAACTAATCTATGTACACCCATTTCTCCTTTTAAATAACCATATGCGTAATCTCCAGATATTAGAAAAGTTACACTTTTTATACCTGCTTCATCGCCCTCTAGGAAATCTAATTCTTTAATTGAATATTCATTAGCAGTTGCCCATTTGCAATACATTCTATATAACATTTCTACCCAGTCTTGTGACTCGGTTCCTCCTGCTCCTGGATGAAGAGTAAGTATTGCATTATTTTTATCATATTTGGCAGATAAAAGAGTCTTCAGTTCTAATTTTGCTATATCTTTTTCTAAATTATTAATAGTATTAAAAAGTTCTATTGCTAATTCTTTGTCATATTCATCAAGTAACAATTTATTTAAACTTTCTAAATTTATAAGTTCAGTTTCTATTTTTTTATAGTTATCTAACTTACTTTTTATTTCTTTTATTTTTGCAAGTATTGGTGTTGATTCTTCTGGGTTACTCCAAAAGTTAGGATTATTAGTTTTCTTTTCTAAATTATTTAATTCTTTTTGTAAATTAGCAATGTCAAAGTGAATCACCCATATCTAATAATTTAGTTTTTAAGTCTAATATTTTTTTAAGAGTTTCTTCTAACTCTATCATTTAATCACTCTCCTATCAATTAATTTTACTTTCCACAACACTGTTTGTATTTCTTACCACTTCCACACGTTGTATGATAATCAATCTTCTTCAATTTTTTTAGTTTCTTCTAAAAGCCTATCAAAATCAGATATAAAGTTTTTGTCCTGAATAACCTTATATTTTTCATATTCATTTTCTGCTTTTTTATCTGCTTCTTTTTTAGATATTTTCCCTTTATCTTCTAATAATTCATAATGCCTTGATTTAATTATATTATCAACTTCTTTTTTCCAGTCTGCCATATACATTGGTATATTTCTCACAGTATTATCTTCTGCTATTTCAAGAAAAATATTAATAACATTATTTAATCTTTTTATTTCATCTTCATTTAAATAATTCTTAGCAATAGTCACATCTGATTTTAATATTTTGCCATCAGGTGATTTCTCCCAAGTGGAAAGTCCCATATTATTTTTTTTACTGTCTACTCTTTTATATATTATTTCTGCAGCGGTATTACCAGTTATAGCATAATGAAATTTATTTTGAATTGTTGCATAGAATTCTTTTGACATATCACTCGTTTTGTCATAATCTATTGAGCATTCTGCAAATATATCAGTAATTTTTTGATAAAACATTCTTTCACTTGTACGAATTAATTTAATTCTTTCAAGTAATCTTTTAAAATATTCTTTATCAGATTTTCTTGCTTTCATAAATCTATCATCATTTAAAGCAAAACCTTGTACCATATAATCTTTTATTATTCTATTTGCCCATGTTCTAAATCTAATCGCTTTTTTAGAATTTACTCTAAACCCAATTGAAATAATCATATCAAGGTTATAATATGATATATGCCTTGTAACACTACGAGAACCCTCTTTTTGAACTTGTGCAATTTTTGCACAAGTTGAAGTTTCTTCTAATTCTTGCTCTTGATAAATATTATTAATATGTTTAGTTATAACCGTTCTATCTACTTCAAATAATGATGATATAGCATATGTATTAAGCCACACATTTTCATCTTTTAATAATACTTCTATATTAACATTTCCATTTTCATCATTATAAAAAATAATATTTTTTTCATCACCAACTAATTTATTGTTCAAATTAAATTTCGCCTCCGATATACTTGAATTTGTCAGAAATTCTGACAAGTTGCATAAGTATCTTTCCAATTTATCTTTTTAATATTTTTTACTGTTTAGGTTACTTTCCACAACACTGTTTGTATTTCTTACCACTTCCACATGGGCAAGGGTCGTTTCTTCCTACATTTGGTGTATTGTTTATAATAGGTGTATGTATAACTTCTTTATTTTCAGTAGGTGTAGTTTGATTTAAGTCTTCTACTGTTTGCTGTAAGCTTTGCTTCGTAATTTGTACTGTCTGTTTTCTTTCTAAATTTTGAACTCTATTTATATTTAACAATATTTTAACAACATCATTTTTTATGTCATTAACCATTTTGTCAAACATGTCAAAGCCTTCCATTCTGTATTGTACAACTGGGTCTTTTTGTCCATAAGCTCTTAAGCCAATTCCATCCTTTAATTCGTCCATTGCATCAATATGATCCATCCATTTTTGATCTACTACTTTAAGCATAACAACTCTTTCTAATTCAGATAATTGCTCTCTGCCGATTTCTTCTAATTTTTTAGAATAATTATCAAGAGCCTTTTGCTTTAATTCTTCTGAAACTGCTTGCTCATTAATATTTTTAGTATTTAGTGTGTCGAGTGCAGTTACTCCAAGAAGTATTTTAGTTTCTTGAAGTAGTCCTTCTTTATTAAATTGTGAATCAGAAATATAATTTGCTACTAATTCTTCTGAAACACTTTCTATCATATGTATTATACTGTCATGAATATTTTCTCCATCTAAAACTTGTTTTCTTTGTTTGTATATTATTTCTCTTTGTGTATTCATAACATCATCATATTGAAGTACATGTTTACGAATACTAAAATGCTTTCCTTCTACTTTTCTTTGTGCTGATTCAACAGCTTTTGATAATATTCCCATTTGAAGAGGCATGTTCTCATCTGCTCCTAAAGTATTATATACAGATGTTACCATATCTCCACCAAATATTTTCATTAAGTCATCATCAAGTGCAATATAAAATCTTGACTGACCTGGATCTCCTTGACGTCCACTACGACCACGAAGCTGGTTATCAATTCTTCTTGATTCATGTCTTTCTGTACCAATTATTTTTAATCCACCTGCTTCTATTACTTTATCTTTCTCATCTTTTATTTCTTTATTAAATTTTTCTACATATTCATTGAGTAATTTTCTTGCATTTAATATTTGTTCGTCTTCAGTCTCATTATGAGTTGTTGCTTCTTCTATCAGTTCATCAGAATATCCATGCTTTTTCATTTCTTGTTTCGCTAAAAATTCGCTATTACCACCAAGCATAATATCCGTTCCACGTCCCGCCATATTGGTAGCTATTGTAATTGCACCAAATTTGCCTGCTTGTGCTATTATTGCTGCCTCTTTCTCATGATATTTAGCATTTAATACTTCATGTTTTATTCCTTCTATTTTTAAAATATTGCTCAATTTCTCTGATTTTTCTATTGATACTGTTCCTACTAAAACTGGTTGACCTTTTTTATAACTTTCTTTTATATCTTCTACAACTGCCCTAAATTTAGCATTTTCATTTTTATATATAATATCATTATTATCTTGCCTAATCATAGGTTTGTTTGTTGGTATTGTAATTACATCTAAATTATATATTTCTCTAAATTCTCCTTCTTCTGTCATAGCAGTACCAGTCATACCAGCAAGCTTATCATACATTCTAAAATAATTTTGAAATGTAATTGTCGCAAGAGTTTTAGATTCATTTGCTATTTTTACATTTTCTTTTGCTTCTATTGCCTGATGAAGACCATTACTATATCTTCTACCATACATTATTCTTCCTGTAAATTCATCAACGATTAAAACTTCCGAATCTTTTACAATATAGTCTATATCCCTTTTCATAATTCCATGTGCATGCAATGCTTGATTAATATGATGCACTATATCTGAATTGTCTATATCATTTAAATTTTCTAATCTAAAATATTCTTCTGCTTTTTTTATGCCTTTAGCAGTTAGGCTAGCTGATTTAGCTTTTAAATCTACAATATAATCATATTTTTCATTATCTTCTGCTTGGTCAAAGTCTTTTACATCTTCTTCTACTAAAATTTTTGGTTTTAGTCTTTTTACAAAATCATTTGCTTGTTTGTATAAAATAGATGATTCTGCCGCTGTTCCAGAAATTATAAGTGGTGTACGTGCTTCATCTATTAAAATACTATCTATTTCATCAACTATTGCATAATTCAAAGGTCTTTGAACCATTTGATTTTTATATGTAACCATATTATCTCTTAAATAATCAAAACCATATTCATTGTTTGTACCATATGTTATATCACTATTATATGCTTGCTGCTTTTGTGGGCTATCCATTCCTGCAATTGCTAAACCAACTGATAATCCTAAAAACTTATATAGTTTCCCCATCCATTCACTATCTCTTTTTGCCAAGTAATCATTTACAGTTACTACATGAACACCTTTGCCTGTTAAAGCATTTAAATATACTGGCAAAGTTGCGACTAATGTTTTTCCTTCACCTGTTTTCATTTCTGATATTCTTCCTTGATGAAGAATAATTCCACCTATTAATTGAACATCAAAATGTCTCATTCCAAGAACTCTTTTTGAAGCTTCTCTAACTGTTGCAAAAGCTTCTGGTAATATCTCATCTAAAGTTTCTCCTTCAGATAATCTTTTTTTAAATAGTGTGGTTTTATTTTTTAATTCTTCATCAGAAAGTTTAGATGTTTCATCTTCTAAATTATTTATTTTTTCGATTATTGGCATTACTCTTTTTACTTCTTTTTCGCTATATGAACCAAATATTTTATTAAATATTCCCATTAAAGTTTCCCTCTTTCTATCTATTGAATTTAATAAATAATATATCATGAACTGGCATATAATGCAAGAATTTAACATAGAATTTAATGAAAGGATTGATTATATGTTCGTATATAATTTTAAATTAAACGGAAAAAGGTTAGTGAAAATTTTGTTCATTATTATAGCTATTGCAATTACAATATATTTTTCAGTTTCCTCTTATAAAATATATAATAATAGTTTTAAAGTCAAAGACGAAATTTTAGAAACAGATACCATGTATTTAACAGCAGAAAATTACACGAATATTTTAAAAGCTGTTCATGATAATATAGACAACTATGTTGGAAAAAAAATTTGTTTTACAGGATACATATATAGAGTTTTGGATTTTAAAGAAACAGAATTCGTATTAGCTAGAGATATGATTATTAGTTCAAATATGCAAACATTAATAGTTGGATTTTTATGTGATTTTAAAAATGCAAAAAATTTTGCAGATAATTCTTGGGTTGAAATAACAGGTGAAATAGCTGAAGGCTCTTACCATACAAATATCCCAATTATAAAGATAAAAGAGATTCAACAAATAGAAAAGCCTAAAGATGATATTTATGTATATCCTCCTGATGATACTTATGTTCCAACTTCTATAATGTTTTAAAATTATCCTCTGTTTAATATTGTTTTTACAATTCCATTATCTATCATTGTTTCAAAAACATTTTGTAAAATTATTAATACTATTGGACCTATAAAAAGTCCTAATATTCCTGAAAGTCTAAATCCAGTATACATTGCAATTAATGTAAAAATTGGATGTATTCCTATATTTCCACTTACTATTTTTGGTTCTAGTAGTTGATGAACTACTAGAATTATTACATATAAAGAAAATAATGCAATTCCTAATTTAATATCACCATTTATTGCTGATATTATAGACCATGGTATCATTACAGTTCCAGCTCCAAGTATTGGAAGTGCATCTACAAATCCAATTCCAAGAGCTACAAGCAAAGGATACCCAACATTTAAGCCTAACCACTTAAAAACATAAAGTCCAATTAAAACTTCAATGAAAGAAATTAATATTAATGTAGCTTCTGCTTTTAAATAACTACCTAATGTAGATATTAATTTTTTTAAATGTATTCCAAATTTTCTAACCCAAAGTTTTGGAAAATGATGTTCTAATTGATCTAAAATATATAATTTGTCTGCACAAATAAAATACGTAGAAAGTATTGTAATCACTATATATATTCCTATTATTGGAATTGAAGTTATACCCTGTAATATAGATGTTAAAAAATCACTTATCCATTTTGTTATAAAGTCTAAAAAATTGTTTGTAGAAGTTTGTATTATAGAAATTACTTGTGTAGGTATTTCTATTTTATCAAAATTTATATTATTAATGTAATTTTGTATTTGAGTATATATTTTCTCAATATAAGTATTAAGGCCTTGCAATAAATTAGATGCTTCTGTAATTAAACTTATTACTCCCCATGTTATTAAAATAATTAATATTGTAAAAATACATAAAAGTACAATTATTGAACTAGTTTTTCTTGCTAGTTTTGTTTTTTTGTTAACTAATTTTATAATAGGTTCTATTAATAAAGAAATAATAAATCCAATTAAAAAAGGCAAATAAAATAATGCAAGTTTAAATGATAAAAAAATAGCAATTAAGGTTATTAATAAAATTAAAATTTTTTTTATAACCTTGGCAAAATACCCCATATCAATTACCAAATTCCATCACATCCTTAAAAGCTTGTACTATAATTATATGTGGAAATCTAAGTAATTATTCTGCATTTTTTGTGTTTTGATTACATTTACATATTCCCTCTACTGTATCTGAAACTTCTTTTGATGAAACTTCTTGATTGTTTGCCAAATCTCCTAATGTAATAATTCCAACTAGTTCATTATTTTCAATAACAGGAACTCTTTTTATTTGACATTCACACATTATTTTACTAGCTTCTGATACCTCTGCATCTGGTGATACATTATATACTTTTGTTGTCATAACTTCACTTATCGGTGTTTGTTTTATATCTTTTTCACAAGCTAAACTCCTTAATATTAAATCCCTATCTGTAATTAAGCCAACAACATTTTTATTATCATCACAAATCGGAATACATCCTACATGTTTATTTAACATTAATTTTGCTACATCACAAATTGTAGTGTTTGGGCTAACACATGCAACTTCTTTGCACATACATTCTTTAACCTTCATATTAAAATCCTCCTTATTTTTATATTATATTAGTATTTTGTGAATAATTAAAAAAATTATACATAAGAACAACTTAAATTGAAAAATTGAGATATGATAAGAAGCATATCTCAATTTTTTCTAACTTAATACATTCCATTATATCCTCGTGGTCTTGGTGGTGGTCCCATAGGAGGTCTACCTGGTCTAGGTGGTCTTCCAGCAGGAGGAAAAGGAGGTCTAGGTGGTCTTCCCCATTCTCTTAATAATAATATTCTTATTAAATCTCTAAGTAAAAAATTTGTCTGTCTGGTTTCTTTTCCTGTTTGTTCTGGTTCTTTTGCATTAGGATTTCTTACATCTCCGTTTTTTAAAGGAATTCTAGATGTTTGGATCGGCTTATCCTCTGGCTCTACATTTATATATACTTCATTTGTCATTTGTTCTAACAATTCTTTTGTAAGTTCTCTGTTTGAATTTGTATTACAAATTTTGCACACCATTGGATATATCATTTTATATATTTCCGGATAAAATGGAGTTAAATCTTGAGTTGGTTGTGTGGGTACTATATTGGAATATTCATAATTATCTTCTGGTTCTTGATATGTATAATTATTTGATGTGAAAGGTGAATAGCCTAGTACACTTCTCATGTAATCTTCATAACTTTGATAATTCATTATCAAACCTCCTTTTTTTGTGATGTTATATTATATGCAAAAAACAAAAAAATAGTTCAATAATTTAGAAGTTTATTTTAAGTTATTAACTAAATCCTTAAATCTGTTTCCTCTTTCTTCAAAGTTTTTAAACATATCAAAACTTGCACTTGCAGGAGAAAACAAAACTATATCTCCGGCTAACTGCTACTTCTTGTGCTTTTTTTATTGCTTGTTCTAAAGAGTCAACTTTGTATATATTAATTTTTTTATCAGTATTGTTTAAATTATTTATTATTGCATTATATATTTTATTTGCAGTTTGACCTAGTAAAATAACATTATTTGTTTTATTAGTAATATGCGTTGCAAGTAGTTGATAATCTAAATGTTTATCATATCCACCTGCTATTAATACTATATTTTCATCAAATGATGTTAATCCAGCTATAGTTCTTGATGGGCTTGTTGCTATAGAATCATTAAACCATTTTATATTATTAAATTCTCTAACAAATTCTAATCTATGATTAATTCCTGAAAAGTCTTTGATAGTTTCTACTTGAGTTTCTTCGGTTGAAAGTTTAGTTGTTGCTGCTATTGCTGCACAAATGTTTTCTATATTATGTATTCCTTTTAATTTTATATCTTTAGTACTTATTATATGCTTTCTTAGACCATTATCGCACATTTTTATAATATTATTATCTAATATTATTCCATCTTCTAATTTTTCTTTTATGCTAAAGAAAATTACTTTACTTGGTGCTTGTTTTGCAAATTTTCTTGTTATATCATTATCATAATTTAATACTAATATATCTTTTTCATTTTGAAACCTAAAAATATTACTTTTTGCTTCAATATATTCTTCATATGATTTATGTATATCTAAATGATTTGGTGAAATATTGGTTATTACTGCTATATTAGGACTTTTTTTCATTGTCATTAACTGAAAACTACTAAGTTCCAATATTATATAATCTTCTGAAGTCATATCACATATTTTGGTAAATAAAGGTGTTCCTATATTTCCCCCTAAATAACAATTTAGATTTTGTTCTTTTAATATTTTATATATTAATGATGATGTTGTAGTTTTTCCATCACTTCCTGTTATACCTACTGTTATACCTGGACATAATTCTAATACTAATTCTATTTCTGATGTAAGAATTGCACCTCTTTTTATTTCTTTTTGTATTTCTGGTAAATCTGGTCTGCAAGATGGTGTTCTAAATATAACATCAAATCCAGATAATTTTGTTAAATAATTTTCTCCAAACGAAAAATTTAATTTATATTCATATATTTTATCTAATATAGTCTTATCAAGTGTATCTATTGGCTTATTGTTAAACACAGTAATATTTGAATCTAAACTATACAAATAATCTATTAATGGAGCATTACTCACACCCAAACCTAATATTGCAACTTTCTTATTTTTTATATAATTATTAAACTCCTCTAATTTATTGTTTAAAAATTTCATATAACCTCTCCTTAATATAATTTATTATAAAGTATTTTCGTTGTAATCTATTGTCTCCCTTTGCTTCTATTTGATAATTATAATATTTATTATTATTTTTATCATATATTGATATATATACAGTATTTAATTTATTATTGTTATTATTAAAATCCTTAATTCCCAGTTGACCTGTTACTCCAATTCCAAAATCTGATTTTGCTAAATCACAAATTACTTTTGCCATTTCATTTGCTACCTCATTACTATAAACAGTATATGTTTTTATTGTATCTTTTGATATTCCAAAATACTCTTTATATTCATTTGAATAAGTAATTAACCCTAACTTAAAAACTTTACTTGAATCATTTATGTTAGTTAATTCACTTGCAAATAGTCCTCCTGTACAAGATTCCATTGATGCTATAGTTTGATTTTTACTTTTTAAAAAATTTATAATTTTTTCCATAATTTTACCTCTTTTGAATTATATAACAAAAATAGTTTATTAACAAATTTTTATAGAATATTTTTTTGATTTTTGAAGATAATAAAATTGTAAAATAAATTTGGAGGTGCTGTGTTTATGGAAAACAATAAAAACAAACAAAATAATAACAACAATA
>JAUNSM010000028.1 GCA_030539215.1 Clostridia bacterium | reverse complement strand
AATAAATAATAATTTAAATTATATTAATAAAAAAATAAAAAAAGAATTTAAAAAAATAATAAATAAATTAAATTTAAAAGGAGGATTACAAAATGAGTAATGAATTACAAAATAATTTAGAATTAAATAAAAATAATAATTTAGAAAATATAACATACGAGAATCAAAAATCTTTTTTAGAAAGTAATTTAGGACAAGTAATTAATGGAGGAATAAATTTAGGATTAAAAGCAATTTTGCCAGAAATTATAGAAGATGAAATAATAGAAATAAAAGATAGTATAATAACAGAAGGATTTCAAGCAGGAATAAAAACAGCAATAGATAATACAATTGATTTAGGAAAAAGCATCTTAGGAATTTTTACAGGAAAGTTTGAAAACATGTCACAAATAAAAGATGTTGTAAAAAAAGGAGGGTTAATAGATTCTATTTCAGATGTTTTAGATTGGGGAATAAAAAAAGCAAAAGAAAACAAATTAATAAATAATAACACTGCAAAATTAATAAAAAAAGGAAAAGATACAATTTTGGACACAGTAAATAATAATATAGAAAACAATTTAACATCTCAAGTTGAATCAATTGAAAAAATAGACAAATATATTTCGAACTGGAATAAATATTATGAAAATCGAGATTTTGATAATATGGATAAACAGTTTAAAAAAGTTGAAAAAGAATTAAAAAATATTGTTCCATTAGAACAGGTTATAAAGAAAGCAAGACAAGTAGAAAACATACATAATTTAATAAAAAATAATGGAAAAAATTTCAATCTTTCACAAGAAGAATTAGATTTAGCAAATAAATTAATTTAGTAGTTGCTAAAAAAAGAAAAAAAAAGTATAATACAAAGGAAGGTTATGCATGCCAGAAATATCTAGATTTTATGGAATAACAATAAAAATGTATTTTTTAGGAAATGAACATAATCCACCGCATATTCACGCAATATATAATAAAAGCATTGCATTAATAGACATACAAACAATAAATGTAATAGAAGGAAATCTTCCAAAGAGAGCAGAAAGATTAGTAAAAGAGTGGATAAAAATACACAAAAATGAAATAATAGATATATGGATAAGTCAAAAATTTAAAAAGATAGAGCCTTTAAATTAGTTTTTGGAGGAACAGTATGAATATTCATAAAATAAAAGATGTAAAAGTATTAAAATATATGATTATAGAAGTTACTTTTTATAATGAAATTATTAAAGAATATGATATAAAACCATTATTAAAAAGGTTCGAAGCCTTTAAAAAGCTGACGGATCCAGAAACATTTAATAAAGTAAAGGTGGATGTAGGTGGATATGGAATTGTTTGGAATAAAAATATAGACTTATCTAGTGAAGAAATTTGGAAAAATGGAATAGATAAATAGATAAAAACCATACGGAAATATGGTTTTTTTATGTTTTTTTCTTGCATATCAAAATATGTTAATATATAATATACAATGAAAGAAAAAAGAAAAGAGGTTAATATAATGGATAAGACAGAAGAAAATATTATACAAAGAGACATTGAGAATGAAATGAAAACAGCATATATTGATTATGCTATGAGTGTTATAGTGGCTCGTGCATTGCCAGACGTTAGAGATGGATTAAAACCAGTACATAGAAGAATATTATATACAATGAATGAAGATGGTTTTACACCAGATAAGCCATATAGAAAATGTGCAACAACAGTTGGAGACGTTTTAGGTAGATATCATCCACATGGAGATGCATCTGTTTATGATGCATTAGTTAGAATGGCACAAGATTTTTCATTAAGGTATATGATGGTAGATGGTCATGGGAATTTTGGATCTATAGATGGTGACCCACCAGCAGCATATCGTTATACAGAAGCAAGAATGTCTAAAATAGCATTAAATATGATTACAGATATAGAAAAAAACACAGTTGATTTTATGCCAAATTATGATGATAGATTACAAGAACCAGTAGTATTACCAGCGAGAATACCTGCATTGCTTGTAAATGGTTCCTCTGGTATTGCAGTTGGTATGGCAACAAATATTCCACCACATAATTTAACAGAAGTAATTAATGGAATTATAAAAATAATAGATGAGGATGAAGTTACAAATGAAGATTTAATGTCTGTAATTAAAGGACCTGATTTTCCAACAGGTGCAACAATATTAGGAAGAGAAGGTATAAAACAAGCATATACAACAGGAAGAGGAAAAATAACATTAAGGTCAGAAGCTGAAATAGAAGAAATGTCAGGAAACAAACAACGTATAATTGTTTCTTCACTTCCTTATCAAGTAAATAAAGCTAAATTAATAGAACATATAGCAGATTTAGTAAAAGAAAAAAGATTAGAAGGAATTTCTGCAATAAGAGATGAATCTGATAGAAAAGATAGAGTAAGAATTGTTATAGAATTAAAAAGGGATTCAAATCCCCAGGTGATTTTGAATCAGTTATATAAAAATACACAAATGCAAGATACTTTTGGAATAATAATGCTTGCATTAGTAAATGGGGAACCAAAAATATTAACATTAAGAGAATGTTTAGACTATTATATAGAGCATAGAAAAAAAGTTGTTTTAAGAAGAACACAGTTTGATTTAGACAAAGCAGAGGCAAGAGCACATATATTAGAAGGTTTAAAAATAGCATTAGATAATATTGATGAAGTAATTGCAATTATTAGGGCCGCATATGATGATGCAAAAGAAAGATTAATGAAAAGATTTGGACTTTCAGAAATACAAGCACAAGCAATATTAGATATGAGGCTAAAAACATTATCAGGTTTGCAAAGAGAAAAAATTGAAGATGAGTATAATGAATTAATGAAGTTAATTGCACATTTAAAAGAAATATTATCAAGTGAAACACTTGTGTATAACATAATAAAAGAAGAATTATTAGAAATAAAAAACAAATTTGGAGATGAAAGATTAACAAAGATTGTTGCAGCAGAAGGAGAAATAGATGTTGAAGACTTAATTAAAGAGGAACAATCAGTAATTGCATTAACAAATTTTGGTTATATAAAAAGAATGCCAACAGATACATACAAAAGCCAAAGAAGAGGAGGTAAAGGAATTACAGGAATTGCTACACGTGAGGAGGATTTTGTAAAACAAATATTTACAGCATCTACACATGATACAATTTTATTTTTCAGCAATAAAGGAAAGCTATATAAATTAAAAGGATATGAAATTCCAGAAGCAGGAAGAACAGCAAGAGGTACGGCAATAGTTAATTTATTAAGTTTAGATAGTGGAGAAAAGATTTCTGCAATAATACCAATTCAAAACTTCGCAGAAGGAAAATATTTATTATTTGCAACAAAAAATGGAATTATTAAAAAAACAAGTTTGGCAGAATATAATTCAGCAAGAAAAACAGGATTATTATCTATAACATTAAAGGGTGAAGATGAGTTAATAGATGTAAGGTTAACAGATGGCGAAGATAATATTGTTTTAGTTACAAGTAAAGGAATGTCGATTACATTTGATGAAAAAGACGTAAGACCAATGGGAAGAGCATCTCAAGGTGTAATTGGTATAAGATTAAATAAAGAGGATTATGTAATTGGAATGGAATCTATATTAAATGGAAGTAAAGCAACTTTACTTGCAATTACAGAAAATGGTTTTGGAAAAAGAACAGAATTAGATGAATATAGAGTACAAACAAGAGGAGGGAAAGGCGTAATTACATATAAAGTAACACCAAAAACAGGAAGTATTGTAGGAATTAGAATTGTAGAGGAATCAGATGATGTAATGCTAATAACAGATACAGGAACAATTATCAGATTAAATGTTGCAAGTATTAGCATTCTTGGAAGGTCAACTCAAGGTGTAACTTTAATGAGGACAAATGAAGGGAAAGTTGTAAGTATTGAAAATATTACTGAAACTGAAACAGAAGAAGTTTAATCAAAATAAACAAATAAAATATTATTAAAAATGAAAGGAAAATAAATATGTGTGAAGAAAAAAAAGATTATGGAAAAACTTTGAATTTACCCAAAACGGATTTTCCAATGAGAGCAAGTTTACCAGAAAGGGAACCAAAGATTGAAAAAGAGGTTTTTGAGAATGGTTTATATGAAAAAATATTAAAGAAAAATGAAGGACATGAGAGTTTTGTTTTACATGATGGACCACCATATGCAAATGGCGAAATTCATATAGGACACGCATTAAATAAAATATTAAAAGACACTATAGTAAGATATAAAGCATTAAAAGGATATTATACGCCATATGTACCTGGTTTTGATACTCATGGAATGCCAACAGAAAAAAAAGCAATTGAAAAACTAGGACTAGATAGAGATAAAATACCAGTATCACAATTTAGAGATACCTGTTTAACATTTACAAAAGAATATAAAGATAAGCAAATTGAAGGATTTAAAAGAGTAGGTGTAATTGGAGAATGGGATAACCCATATATAACATATGACCCACGTCTTGAATCAAGGCAACTTGAGGTGTTCTTTGAGATGTATAATAAAGGATATTTATATAAAGGATTAAAACCAGTATATTGGTGTATTGATTGTGAAACAGCATTAGCAGAAGCAGAAATAGAATATCAGGATGTAGATACTATGTCAATATATGTAAAATTTCCAATAATAAATAGCAAAGAAAAATTTGATAAAAAAAATACATTTTTTGTTATTTGGACAACAACTCCTTGGACTTTACCTGGAAATGTAGCAATAACAATAGGAGGAGAGTTTGACTATTCAATTGTAGAAACAAATAATGAAAAATTAATTATAGCTACAGAATTAGTAGATAGTGTAATGAAACAAGCTAAAATAGATAAATATAAAACAATTAAAACATTAAAAGGAACAGAATTAGAAGGAATTATTTGTAAGCACCCATTTCTAAACAGAGAATCTAAAGTGGTATTAGGTAGTGAAGATACTATTTTGGTTGAATTAGAAACAGGAACTGGGGCTGTTCATACAGCACCTGGCTATGGAAAAGAAGATTATTTATGTGGATTAAAAAATAATTTAGAAATAGTAGTAACAGTTGATGGAAAAGGTTATCAAACAGAAGAAGCAGGAGAGTTTGCAGGATTAAGATATGATGAATCTAATGACAAAATAGTAGAATGGTTACAAGAAAATAAATTATTATTACATAAACAAAAATTAAATCATTCATATCCACATTGTTGGAGATGTAAACAGCCTATAATTTTTAGAGCAACAGAGCAATGGTTTTGTTCAGTTGATAAATTTAAAGATGAAGCTATTAAGGTTGCACAACAAGTAAAATGGATTCCTTCTTGGGGAGCTGATAGAATTTCTAATATGATAAAAGAGAGAGCAGATTGGTGTATATCAAGACAACGTACTTGGGGAGTACCATTACCAATATTCTATTGTGAGAAATGTGGTAAAGAATATATAACAAAAGAGTCAATTGATAAATTAAAAGCAATATTTAAAGAAAAAGGCTCAAATGCATGGTGGGATTTGGACGCAGAAGAGTTAATGCCTAGAAATTGCAAATGCGAAGAATGTGGAAGCAACGAATTTATAAAAGAAAAAGATATAATGGATGTTTGGTTTGATTCAGGTTCAACACATCAAAGTGTATTAGTAGATAGAGGATTACCATATCCTGCAGACCTTTATTTAGAAGGGGCAGACCAATACAGAGGATGGTTCCAATCATCACTTTTAACATCTGTTGCTACAAATGGAATTGCGCCATACAAACAAGTTTTAACACATGGGTGGACAGTAGATGGACAGGGGAAGAAGATGTCAAAAAGTTTAGGAAATGGAATAAGTCCACAAGAAATTGTAAAGGAATATGGTGCAGATATATTAAGGTTATGGGTGCTTTCGTCTGATTATCAATCAGATGTAAGTTTATCTAAAGATATTTTAAAACAAATAACAGAGGTATATAGAAAAATAAGAAATACAGCAAGATATATTTTAGGAAACACATCAGATTTTAATCCGAATACAGATATGGTAGAATATCAAAATTTAGAAGAAATAGATAAATATGCATTATTAAAATTAAATGATTTAGTAAGAAAATGTATAGATAGCTATGATAAATATGATTTTCATGAGGCTTACCAAGCAATAAACATATTCTGTGTAACAGATATGAGTAGTTTTTATTTAGACATTATAAAAGATAGATTATATACATCAAAAATAGAAGCAAATACAAGAAGGGCAGCACAAACAACAATGTATATAATATTAAATTCATTGGTAAAAATACTTGCACCTTTAACTTGTTTTACAGCAGAGGAGATATGGCAATATATTCAAAAAATAGAAAGTGAAAACGTAGAAAGTGTTATGCTTACAAATTACCCAGAAGAAAAAGCGGAATATGAAAATATTGAATTAAGGAAAAAATGGAAGAAAATAGTTGATATAAAAGAGGATGTTTCTAAAAAATTAGAAGAGGCTAGAGCCGAAAAGATTATTGGACATTCATTAAACGCAAAGGTTACACTTTACACTGAAGGCGAATTATATGATTTTATAAAAGAAAATTTACAATTATTACAAACAGTATTTATAATTTCTGAATTAGAAGTAGAAGAAAATCAAAGGAAAGATGAAGAAAAATTGGGAATAAAAATTGAACAAGCAGATGGACAAAAATGTGAAAGATGCTGGATGTATTCAAAAACAGTAGGAGAAGATAAAAAAAATCCAACAATTTGTCATAAATGTAGTGAGGCAATAAAATAGGATTTGGATTTGCAAATGGAACAATGAGGACTTGCAAGGGCAAGTCCTCATTGTTTTAATCTTATATCATCACCATAAAATCTATAAATATTATAATAACCAATAAATCTTGAAGCTAATCGTTCATCATAAGTATTAAATAAACCTTTTAAATCTAAATTTGTTGAAATTATAGTTTTAACAAATTTTCCGTTTTGGTTTAAAAGTCGTGTGTTTATTATTTTATAAAGCTCTGTAAATTTCATACTATTCATTGTTTCTGTCCCTAAATCATCAATTACCAATAAATCAACAGACAATAAGTTTTTAGAGATTCCAGATTGGTTTTCAGGTTTTGCGAATAAATCTGCAATTAAATTATCAAGCATAACAGGAGCCGTTTGATACATTACTGTTTTTCCATTTTTAATAATTTGGTTTATAATACAATTAGATAAAAAGGTTTTACCAAGACCAGTTCCTCCAGAAAAAATTAAATTTTTTGTATTTGAGCTTTCAAAGTTATTAATAAAATCAATTGCCACATTTTTTATTTCTAAAATATTTTCACGAGGTGATATTTTAGAATGATATTTTTTTTCATCTACTATATTAGAAAATAAATTTATATTAAAATTATCAAATGTATTATTATCAATTTTATTTATATTTTTTTGATTATATTCAATATTGTAAATTTGTTGTTTTAAACAATTACACATTGTTGTTACACCGTTTTTAGTAATATATCCAGTATCTTTACAAATATTGCAATTATAATTAATAGATAAATAATTTTGTGGTATATTAAAATTTTTTAAAAGTTCCTTTTTTTCTGTTTTTAATTTTTCTACTTCTTTTTTTAATGTAGATAAAGAATTTTCTGAATTTTTTTGTAAAATAGATTTTGCTGTTTTAATTGAAATTTTAGTTAATTTATTATCAATTTCTTGTAATTCAGGGTGTAATAAATATAATTCTTTTTTACGGTTTTCTAAATCACGAATATTATTTAATCTTTTTTTTTCATATTGTTTTAATAAATCATTTAATATAGAATTATTCATTTATTACCTCCTATGTTTTAAGCTTTTTTGTTAGCATATAATTCATTTAAATTATCATAATTTCTTTGTTCATAATTATTATAATTTGTTTGCTTTTCTAATTGTTTAATATTTTTATTTTTTTGCTTTCTTTCTGATAAAAAATTATTAATTTCGTTTTCTGTTTTCAAATTTCTATCATGCCAATCAGAAATTAATTTATCGAGATAATCAAAACTAAAATTTGCTTTAGAAGTAGTTTTTTTAAGTGCAATATTAATTATATTTAAATCATAATTATAATCTATAATCCATTTTTCTATAAAAGCTTCTTCAAATTGTGTAAGTGCAGAATATTTTCCTAACTTTTTTGCAATATCTTTTTTTATTTTATTTAATCTTTCCTGTTTTTGAGAATATATTTCTAAATCGTCATATGTATTAACTCCATTTTTATTCCATGCATCTGCAACAGTTTTAACATAATTTTTATGAAGTGCAGATTTATTAAAACAATAATCAAAAAGTGAAATCATAACTTGTTCATCAAATTTATATTTTTTAAACCATAAATCTATATCACTATACCATGCAGGAGACATAATACCTTGAAAGTACATATTATTAATACATTCAATAGCTTTTGCACGATATTTAATATCTTCATTTTTTTGTATATCCTCTGTAGACAATGTGATATTAGGAGAATATAATCTGTGTAATTCAATTTCTTGCAAATTATTAATAATATAACCATTAACTTTTTTTGTAAAAACGCCTTGCTTTTCCCAATATATAAGAGCTGCCTGAATTGTTTGCAAAGAAAGATTTAGTTTTTTAGACAGGTCATTTATTTTTATATCTTTATCATATTTAGTCAAAAAAAGCATACACAAATAAACCTTTATAAAATCGCCATTTGCTTCAGACATATATTCTGTAAAAAAAACATCTGGAATTTCAGTAAAAGAAAACAACATAGATTTATCATTTTTTTCAAGTTTCATGCTAATACTCCTCTAAATATAATGATAAAATTATATCATTATATAAGTTTAAATACAAGCAACACAGAAGTAAATTAAAAATTTAACAGTCTTGTTTCTTTTTATAAAAGTAAAGTTTTTTACTAAAAATATATTTAAATAGATATGTTAATACATAAATAAAATTTTCGTGATTAAATCCAATAATACTAAATAAAAATAGTGGAAAACAAAAAATTATAAAACAAGATATTTTTATAGATATATTTTTAAATATTAAATCCAACAAACAAAATATAAAAGCATCCCAAAAAATATTAAGAAATAGTGTTGAATAATCAATAAAACCAAATAATTTGTTTTTAAAATAAAAGTTTTGTGGAAAAATAAATTTCATTTAAACCTCCATTCAAACATTAAAACAGTTATTATTTTATAACAGAGTTTTTAAGATTTGAAATTCCTATATTTATATCTGTAGACAGTCCACCCATAAAATCTTTTACAAAGGAGTTGCATTTTATTAATGAATAAATACAGCCTACATAAATTGCTTTAGAAAACATATCTGAACTATTAATTTCAATTGAAAAAGATACAATTAAAATTAAAGGTACAAAAATTTGTAAAACTAATAAAGACATAAAAAGTTTAAACCAAGATTTGAAAATCCAAGAAGTACTAGAATTAATTAATGTTACAAAAGCAAAAGGAGTAAGAAAAATAAATACTTTTAACATAATATATCGTATAGCATATGAACAAGTTAAGTTTAAAAGTCCAATAGAGATAACTCCTTTTATTAATCCATTTAAAGAAAACATATTAAACCCAGTTTCTTCTATATAAATAGTAGAATTAGTTTCTTGTATAAAAGTAGATAAACAAATGCTTTTATTAAACACTAATTCTCCGACTTCTCTTATTGAAAGAGAAATATTAGAAAATAATATTACTATTTTTTCTACTAAAAATTCTGAAAAATTTATAGCTATAGCACAAAGAAATAGTTTAAAAATAAATTGTGAAGGCCTTTGTACTTGAGAAAAGGTAAAATAAGATAACATTAATGTGCATAAGTAATATAATGTTAATCCAATTAGTAATGAATTACAAATAAGTATTAATCCATTAGAGCTAGATGTACCTAAAATTTTACCCAAGTAGCTATCATTAAAAATATCTGAACTTATAAATAGCAAATCATCTAAAACCGAATATAATGAATTATCAACTGAAGAAAACAAGTTAGAAAATAAATTATTAATAGTTTGAGTTATAGTATTTACTATATTTATTTGATTATTTTCCAAAAAGACACCTCTTTAAGATACTAATATTTGTATTGCAGAAAGAATTAAATCAATAGCTAGTATAAAAGCATAAGAAAAAAGACTTCCTCTAATAATTTTTTTTCCTATTCTTATTCTTTCTTCATCTCCAAAGCTAAATTTTTTCATAAATATGCCAGTTCCGGACAGCAACAGCAGCTGCAGGAGTAGCAATTTTAATAATCCATTCTTTAATTGTTTCAAATCCATTAATTAATTTTGATATTAATTTAGGGTAAGCTGCAAAACTGTTTGAAGATAAACAAAAAATTAATATAAAAAACAGTATAAATATAAAATAACTACAGAATAAAAACTTTTTCTTCATAAAAATTATCACCTCATAAAAAATATTTTTTTAAATTATTTTTAAATTATTTTTTTTATTATTTAATTGAGAGTTAGAATTGAAATAAGGAATTAAATCAACTATACAGGGAGGAATAATTTTATTTCCATCTGAAATAAAAGCAAGACATTTAAATGTTTGTAAATTTTGTGTAAAAAAATTTGTATCATATATATAATCAGTTTGCACATGAGTAGAAATACTTTCTGAAAGATTAGACTTTTTAGATTTAAGTGAATTTGTAAGATAATTAAAGTTAGTTTCACTTGCATTTTCAGAAATATTTTTAGATAATTTTATTTTATCTTCTCTACCAATTTGTTTTTGAGCATTTTCAATAGTAAAGATGTCGTCAGTTCTAAGCCAGAGTTTATTTATTAAATTTTGAATAATTACTTTAACTGCAACTTCATTTTTTAAAGTATTTAAGATTGAAGAGTAACTTTGTGTAGATATAATATTTATACATTTAGCTTCTCTACTTTGAGCAAAAAAGTCAGCATCAGAGCAAGTTGCGTATTCTTGATATTCATCACATATAAATACAGAAGGAGAAATATTTTTATTTTGAGATAATTGCAATAATATTTCAGATTGAAAATCTAATTTTAAATATGCTGCTATAATTTTTGAAAGATTTTTATATTCAGCGATATTCATATTTAGAACAACAATTTTACCATTATTTATAATTTCATCAAAACCATTAAATGTAATTTCTCCTTTTGAAGGGCAAAAGGTTTTTAATACATTATAATCTGATATAAATGTTCCAGTTATTCTAGTAATTTCAGATTTTAAAATTGATTTTGTTCTTGAGTCTAAACTATTAAATTCATTTTCAAAGAAATTAAGTGAGGAATATAAGTTATAAATATCTTCAACTGACATATTTCCTGATTGAAATAATAATCGTAATTCTTGAATTTTACTTTTATAATAATTTTCATTATTAATTAAATTGTGTAGTTCTGTAAAAGTTACATATCCGTTATTATACAATCTACATAGTTTAATACTTTCTGCAATTACATCTTGCGCTTTATCTAGCCAATATGATTCTGAATTGTTTGATGAAAAAAGTTCTAAAATAGTTTTTAACCTATTTGCTAAAACTATGGCTTTTAAATTAGGTTTGTGTAAAGGATTATATTTTACTCCAGAAGTTAAACTTATAACTATAACATTAGAAAATTTATCATATAATTGGCTATATTTTAATACTTGAGTGTAAAAATTACCTTTTACATCTAAAATAAGCATACCTAAATCAGGATTAGAATATTGTAATAATTGATTAGCAAAAGGATACATAACAGAACTAGTCTTGCCGAGAACCAATTGTACCTGTAATTAATATATTTTGATATAAGCTTTTTTCTGTAATAACAATTTCTTCTTGAGTTAAAGAGTTATACCCAACAAATAAATGAAATTCATCTTTAAGAGTATTTAAATTTACTTTTTTACTTTTTATATTTTTTGTTATTTTTTTTTGTTTAAAAGAAAATATAGAATTTAGTATTAAAAATATAGAAATATAAGAATTTGTATAATACATTAATTTAATAATTTTCCAAACAGATGGGTATTTGGAGACTATATCAAAGGGACGTAAAGCATATGGGAATATTAAACTAGTTGAAGACAAGATTGGATAAAACAAATAAATATTAATAGAAAACAATAAAAATGAAATTAAGATAAGTGAAAATTTAGAATAAAAAATGCGCAAATAGAACCTCCTAAAATTTTGATAAATCTTTTTTTATTTTTAATTTAAAACCTTGCAAATTGTGAAATACTATTATATCAATAAAAGAATAAATTGAATAAAAAACAATAAAAAGACTAATAATAAAAGAAATAAAGAAAAAATGAATTAAAATAACAAAACACTCCTTTCCATTTTTTACCATAATAATACATTATTTTAAATTTGTCTATACTTTTTTGAAAAAATATGATAAAATTTTTTCAACATAAATTTTAGGAGGAATAAAAATGATAGAAAAAACAACAAAAATTGGAGAATTACTTAAAACAGCACCAGAAAAAGCAAGTATATTATTAGATGCAGGAATGCATTGCTTGGGGTGCCCTGCCTCACAAGAAGAAACTATTGAAGAAGCATGTGAAGTACATGGAATAGATGTAAAAGAATTGTTAGAAAAAATAAATTCATAAAAAAATCAAAAAAACGTTGACAATCGTAGAAAAATATTGTAATATAGTATAGCAACTGTTGCAAAGCAGTTGCTTATATAATTCTTTTTTTGAATTATGGGCCATTAGCTCAGGTGGTAGAGCACTTGACTTTTAATCAAGTTGTCCCGCGTTCGAGTCGCGGATGGCTCACCAAAATTAATATTAATTAGGGCCCGTTGGTCAAGGGGTTAAGACACCGCCCTTTCACGGCGGAGACATGGGTTCAATTCCCGTACGGGTCACCAATGCCGCTGTAGCTCAGTTGGTAGAGCAACTGACTTGTAATCAGTAGGTCGTCAGTTCAAGTCTGACTAGCGGCTCCATAAAAGAATAAGAGTTTTGAATTTATTTCTTAACTTTTATTTTTTTATCTAAACACCATTCTTTGACAAGTACTTATAAAGGTGCTAATATAAATAAGGGTAGAAAAAGTAGAAGTAAATATTATATTGATAAAGGAGAGATGTTGTAATGAAAACAGTAATAGTTACAGGTGGTGCAAGAGGAATTGGAAAATGCATTGTAGAAAATTTAGCAAAAGATGGCTTTAATGTGGTGCTTAATTATAACAAATCAGAAAAACAAGCGAAACAAATACAAAAGGGATTAAATACAGAAGGAATTAAAATAGAAATATATAAGGCAGATGTATCAAAAAGGGAAGAAGTGAAAAAATTAATAAAATTTACTTTAAACAAATTTCATGATATAGATGTATTAATAAATAACGCTGGTATTGCAAAATTACAAATGTTTAACGATATTACTGATAAAGACTGGAATGAAATGTTAGGAACAAATTTAAATTCTGCATTTTATGCAATTCAAGAAGTGTTACCATCTATGATACATAATAAAAAAGGATGTATAATAAATATATCTTCAATTTGGGGAATGGTAGGTGCTTCATGTGAAGTGGCATATTCTGTAACAAAAGCAGGGCTAGATAGTATGACAAAATCTTTAGCTAAAGAACTAGGACCATCAAATATAAGAATAAATTCTATTGCCCCTGGAGTAATAGATACAGAAATGAATAGTAACTTAGATAATGCAATAAAAGAGCAAATAAAAAATGAAACTCCATTAAATAAAATAGGAGAACCCATGGATATATATAGATGTGTAAAATGGCTTATTGATGATGAATTTACAACAGGGCAAGTAATATCTCCTAATGGGGGATATGTAATTTAATAAGAACAAAGCAATGTAACAGTTCTTTTATATAAATTAAAAAAACCACTTAAAGTGGTTTTTAATTATTATTATTTAATTTTTTTTTGTAATTTCCTGAAATTAATTTCGGAACATATGTTATTATTTTATATATAGTTAATCTTATTTTTTTGCTCCACAAATACGCTTTTTTTAATCTATTTGGTCTATCTAAAGAAGATGCGGTATCATCAATAATTGTTAAATCTAAAGTTTGCGATTCTAAAGGAAAAATATAGTTTTGATAACAATTATTATCCCATTCATTATTTTCATTTTTAAAGCAGAAATTAAATGTTTCACTTTCTAACAAATCTATTTCAGCTTGAAAACCTAATTCTGTTTTTTCCATTTTTATTTCAGACAAATTATCCCAAAATGCTCCAAAACCATAATGAATATATACTTCTTTAGAGTCGTTTTCAAAAAAAAGACCTGTATAAGAAATTTTCACTTTAGTATTTTGTATTAATTTATCTGTATTAAAGAATATATTTTTAATTAACTCCATTTTATACCTCTTTTAATATTTATCTTTTGCTAACAGTATTATAATATTAAAAAATATAATATTCAAGTGTTTTTTACAAAAAATCTAAAAAATTTATTTAACATTTAAAATTTTACCAATAATATAAAAATTATTTGAATTTGTGACATCAATATCTTTAATGTCTTCATTAAAAGATTTTAGAACAATTTTATTTTTATTAATAATTAATCTACGTATAAGTATTTTATTATCAACACTAAAAAGACCAATATCTTTGCTATTTAGAGGGGAATTAAATTCTATAAAAGCATAACTATTCTTTTTTAATAATGGCTCCATTGAAGAATCATTAATTTTGATTGCTAAAGAAGCACTTGGAGTACTAGAAGGACAATCAATGAAATTTTCTAAAGTATTTACTGCAAGTACTTTATTGTATGATATATGTTTTATAAATCCATAAGATTCTTGTTCTTCACTAATTTGTTTATCATATGTATACATTAATTGTTGGTAAGGAACATCTAAAGCTTTACAAATGTTTTTCAAAGCTTTATGACTAGGGTTTCTTTCGCCTTTTTCAATATGTGTTAAATGTCCAATATTAATTTGAGTTAATCTAGCAAGTTCGGTTTTTGTCATTCCTTTTTCTTTTCTGACTTTTGCAATCATGTCTCCAATCATAAAATATTCACTCCCTTTTTTCAAATATGACATTATTATATAGAATAATTTAAGATTTGTCTACTAGTAAACAAAAAAAATGTAAAAAATTAACAAAAAACATTAAAAATTACTTGACTTGTCAAAAAGGTTTATGCTAACATATTGTTAAATAGACAAAAATAGGAGGGAATGCTAATGTATTATAATCAGATAAAAAAAGTAAGAACAGAACAAGGACTAACATTGCTAAAATTATCGAATATATCAGGAGTATCTGTAGGATATTTATGTCATTTAGAAATAGGAAGCAGAAATAATCCTTCAATAGAAATTATGGAAAAAATATCAAAAGCATTAGGCAAAACAATAATGGAAATATTTTTTATACAAAAGTAATAAAAGCAAGTGAGTAGGCGTAGAATTAATAAGGAAAAAAATGTATAATTAGAAAAATACATTGTAAAAAAACAACATATATGATAATATAAAGAAGAAAAATAAAAATTCATGTCAAGGAGAGAATATATGAAATTCTACGATGAAAATGAAGAAAAAATAGAACAAAATGTTGAGAAAGAAAAAACAGAAATAAAAACAGAGCAAAAAATTAATACTAAAAAGCAAAAAAAAGTTATGATATTAATAATTTCAGTTTCAATTTTATTAGTATTAATGATTATTTGTACAGGATTTTCATTGTTAAATATTAATAATAAAAAAATGTTATCTGGAGTATCAATTGATGGATTAGATGTGAAAGGTTTAACAGAAGAAGGGGCAATTCAAAAATTAACAGAAGAAAAACAAGAAATATTAAATAAAGATATTATTTGTAAAGTAGATGAATTTGAATATTCAATTAAACCTAGCCAAATAGAGATAGAATACAATATAAAAAAAGCAGTGAAATCGGCATATGATGTAGGTAGAAGTAGTAATATATTTGTTAATAATTTTAATATTATAAAAGCAATGCTTCTTGGAACAGATATACCAATAGATTATACGTATAATGAACAATTGTTAGATGAAATAGTTTCAGATATTGCATCAAAAGTTCCTAATGCAGTAATAAATACAGACTATTATATAGAAGATGCAAAATTAATTATAACTAAAGGAACACCAGGAAACTCAATAGATAAAGGTAAAACAAAAAATGAAATTATAGATAATATTAAAAACAATATAAATAAAGAAATATTGTTAGATTTAATACAAGTAGAGCCAAATCAAATTGATATAGATAAAATATATAGTGAAATTTATACAGAACCAAAAGATGCATATTATACAAAAGAACCTTTTGAAATTTTTCCACATGTAAATGGAGTAAATTTTGATATTGAAGCAGCTAGAGAATTACTAAAAGAGGAAAAAGATGTATATATAATTGAGCTTATAATAAAAGAGCCTGAAATAACAACAAATGAAATTGGAACAGAGGCATTTCCTGATTTATTATCTTCTTTTAGTACAAAATATGATGCTTCTAATGTGCCTAGAACGACTAATTTAAAATTAGCTATGCAAAAATTAGATGGAGTTGTAGTAAATTCTGGGGAGGAATTTTCATATAATAAAACCTTGGGGAAAAGAACAGCAGAGGCAGGATATAGAGAAGCGGGAGGATATGCTGGAGGTAGAGTAGTTCAAACTCTTGCAGGAGGAATATGCCAAATATCATCAACATTATATGATGCTATAGTATATGCTAATTTAGAGGTTACAGAAAGACATAATCATATGTTTCTGGCTGGATATGTTGGAGCAGGTAAAGATGCAACTGTTGTTTATGGTGCATATGACTTAAAGTTTAAAAACACAAGAAAATATCCAATTATGTTAAAGACTACAATAGGTGGAGGAGTTGCAAAAATAGATGTATATGGAATAAAAGAAGAAGTTGAGTATGAAATAGAAATATCAACTAAAATATTAAGTTATATTCCATTTAGTGTAAAATATGAAACAGATAACAGCCTTGCACCAGGTGCAGAAAAAGTAGTTCAAAAAGGTATGAATGGAGCAAAAAGCATTACATATAAAATTGTAAAATTAAATGGAGCACAAATATCTAGTACAGTTTTATCAACAGATACATATGATCCTATGCACAAAATAATAAAAAGAGGAGCAGCTGAAGAGACTATGCCAATTGTGCCAACGGAACAAAGTGCACCTATTACACCTGTAGAGCAAGAGCAAGCTCAAGAGACAAATACAAAACCTAGCGAAGAAACACCTAATGAAGAAAACAATCAAAATTCTGTTCAAGTGAGTATACCAGAAACAATAGTAAATAATTCAGTTCCACCGATAAATTAAATACACGAAGAAGATATTGAATAAATATAAGTTGCAAATTTTGTCAACAATTATAATTGTTGACAAAATTATTAATTGGACTTATAATAAATAAGAATTAATAAGAACTAGTAGTTCAATTGGCAGAGTAACTAACTCTCAATGTGTTGACACACCCTTTTCGTGGGGAGCGTACATTATAGCCATTGATATTACTACATTTGCAAATTTTGAAAACTGAATATAAAGATAAATATTTTATTAAATTCCCCATCGAATCCCCAAAATTATTTGGAAATTTGGGAAAACTTGCACCATTAGCTTAGTTGGTAAAGCAATCGACTCTTAATCGAAAGACCCCCAGTTCGAGTCTGGGATGGTGCACCAACCGATTTTTTATAAGATGTCCCCCAATTTTTTGAGTAATGGCGAAAAAACTATATATGATGTGACAATTAAGCACTTGCTAACTATGAAAGTAAAGGAGATCCTTGAACTAAAGTTTGCTCAAGTGAAGATACGACAAAAACATCTTTGGATTTTTTAGAAGGGAAGAAAAGACATGCCAAATTGTGAGAGTTTTAGTTGCAAATAAATGAATGCTTTGGTATAATATGAAAAGAAAAATTTAAGAAAGGAGTTTTTATTTGTATGAAAAAAGTTTTAAGTATTTTAATAATAGTAGCAATGTTAATAGCAGGTATTTGTTTATTGACAGGTTGTGGAGAAAAAGAAAATGCAAATAATGGTGGAACAAGTACAAATGGAGGAAGTCAACAAGAAGAACAAGATGAAACTTCTGGGGTTGCTTGGCCATCAAATCAATACACGAATTTAATACCTAAACCAGAAGGAGCAACAATTTATGATGAAAAAGAAGTTGATAACAATTATTATGTTGGTCATAGTATTGATTTAACAGATTGGACTATTGAAGAATGTAAAGCATATGCTGAAAAATTAAAGGAAGCAGGATTTACTATTCCAAGCTCAGGAGCAAATAGTGTTGTTGTAACAGATACAGACAGTACATATTCATTTGGTGCTGAAAATAGTGATGGAGTTTATGTAACAGTTGGTTCAAGTTATAATTCTGGTCGTATTTCAATTCAAAAAAATAACAATGAATAAAATAATAATTAAAAGCAGTATCTTATAAAAAGGTATTGCTTTTTTTCATGCTTAAAAATTTTTCCATCCTATACTTTATTTCCCTTTGAGAAAAAAAGGGAAAATTTTTTGCAAAAAACTATTTACAAAAACAAAATTTTTATATAAAATAAAAATAGAAAAAAGCAACAAACACATTGCAAAAAAATAAATGCAATGC
>JAUNSM010000084.1 GCA_030539215.1 Clostridia bacterium | reverse complement strand
TTTTTATACTTTTTAACAATTAAATAATATATTTTATTTTATAATACGTCAATGTTTATTTTTTGAAATAATTTTGAAATTTTAAATTATTTGTATCTATTTAGTAATGCCTTCTTGATAAACATTTTTCTCTTTGTTCATTGATATCAATTTTTTAATTCCTACAGTTTCTGTTCCTAAAATATCCATAGCTCCTTTAAAATCATCTTTTTTAACTCTTTCTAGATATTTCTTTATTGAAATTGTATCTTTTTGTGCTATGACTGGAGCAATAAAATATGAAATTGCATATCGGCTTTCAAACATCATATTAGTACCTATACTATCTTTCGTTATATAATAAGCATCTTTTGGTGATATATTGTAGTCGTTTACTATTTTTTCAATGTCTTTATATTCAACCCTTCCTGTTTTATTGCTTTCTATTAATCTTGCCAATAACAATTGGCAAGATGCATTTCTAGCATGCCAAGCAGAAGAAGACATTCGTTTGTCTTTTTCATAATCAGTAAATCTCTGAAATACTTTATCTCTTTTCTGTAAAAAATCAGAAAGCATATATTCAAATCCTATTGCAGTCGATTCTCCTAATAAATCCCTAGTTTTATTAAATCTATTTATTATATTTGGGTTGCCAGTTGTAATACCCAATTGATGCACTGCTGTATCAGTTAATGTAAAATCAAAAGTATGTGCAATTTCATGAATAATATTATATACATCACTTATTTCGCAAACATTTCCATCGATTGGAATATGTACTACTGACTGCCCCCTATCGCTAATAACACTTGGTTCTTGAGAATACTTATTTATGCCATATTCGTTTTTTTCTTCGTAGTTTTGTATATTGTTAATATTATATATGTAAGTTGATATATTTGGGGTTTGTTGTGTTAAAATTGCAAGTGCTTTTTTATAAAATTCTTCATCTACTGATTTGAAAAATTCTAAACTAATTTGAATTGCTCTTTCTCGTTGAATTGGAGCGACTATTTTCGGTATTTTATTTTTTCTTCTATAGTTTTTTTGATAATTTAGAACATTTTTTAAATACTCTTCTAAGATATTGTAATCTATATAACTTTTTTCTTGTTTTTGAGATATTGTTTCCCTTAGGCATTTATTAATCTCATCAATGAAATCATTGGTAAAATATTCTTCTAATCTCATATATCAAATCCTCCAAATCCAAAAACATCTTATACTATTTATTTAAAACTATATTTATATCTTGTAATATTTAATAATTAAATATATTTTATAAATTCATATCTAGTAATTCCTTTGGGCCAATCTTTTATTTCTGCAATTAGAGTAAAATTTTGTTTTTCATAAAAACCTTTTGCTTGAAAATCTAAAGTAGTAAGATGAATTCCAATTAAATTATTGCTTTTACAATATTCTATGAGTTTTGCTATTAATTGAGATCCTAACTTTTTATTTCTATATTTTTCATCCACAAATAGTGTGTCAACTTGTATCCATTGCATTTTTTCATATACTACAATTCCACCAATAATTTCTTCATCTTTTGTTACATAAAAACCAAATAATTCGCCAAAATTCCATGCATTTGTTCCTATCATATTTGGATTTTTTTTATTATTAAAATTTGTTATATTATCAAATATTTTTGTTTGATAATCCTTATTATCACTAATTATTATATTTGTTTCCATTATACCCTCTCTTCTTAATAAGATTATATAACAGAAATTGAAGAATCTCAACTTAATTTCTTTCATTTATTACTAATATAAGTATTATTAAAAGTTTAATCTTATTATTTCAAAAAATTGACATCTGAAATCTTTGTTTATAAGAACAGTTGCACCAATTGTTAGTAAAATAGATATAACTATATAAATAAGAAAAGTAAATACTGTTTTGATTATAATTAGACTGTTTATTAATAACTTACTCTTATTATTAGTACTATTTTCTACTAATAAATTTGTTCTTTTTTTCTCCATTGCTAAATCAAATAATGACTTCTTTCTCATTTATTCCTTCTTTCTTTTAAACCAATTAAATGTTTTCTTTTTTTCTATAATGTTTGTATTCAATAAATATGGTTTTAAAATAGTTTCATAAAAATTTTTATTTCCAATAATAAATGGATTTGTTATTATTTCAGAAAAAGTACATCTTTCTTTCCAAAATTGTCCTAAATTATTTTTGAAACTTTCTCTTTCTTGCTCACTTACAAAATTAAATACCAAATGAGAGTTAATATCTTCACCTATAATTTGAAAACAATTTATTAAATTTGTTATTTCCCATAGTTTATTTCCTGAAACAATTAATTTTAAATCCCTTGTTAAAAATGATAATTGTTCTTCTTTAGATAATTCATTTAAAGAACCATAATCATATATATAAAAATTATAATTATTTGCTAAAATATCAGACATATTTTTAGGTTTTAAGAACATATCTATATTCATATATGTTATTTTGTCTTTTTCTTTAATGTGTATTGCTTTATTATCTGTTGCAATATTTATAATAGAATTATTGTTGTTATTTTCTATATAACATGCTTTAATATTAGGTAATTCACTTAAATATCTTGTCAGATTTATTGCTAAAGTTGTTGTTCCTATATGCTTTTCTACTCCAACTATTCCTATATTTACTATTTGTTTTACTTTTATATAATTTTCTTTTACTAATTTTGTAGTTTGATTTACTGTTAATATTTGATTGTCAATCTTATACTTAATAGAGTTTCCAAATGTCATTCCTTCCATTGTTAAACATTTTTCCAATTCTTCTTTAAACTTAATGTCATCATTTGCTGTTATAATATTATAAATTCCCAAATTAAATAATTTACCTAATAATACGTTTCCACTTTTATATCCTTCTGCTATTATAATAATTCTTAAATTATACATCCTTCTAATTAAAGTCAACCTTCTTATTATTTCCTCTTCATCTGTTAATTTTATTATGGATTTTATATCTAAAATCAGATAATCAGTATAATTCAAATTTCTTAATTCTGTTTGCATAAAAGAGCCTAAATTGTATTGATTTATAAATCTTATTATTAAATTTACATTTTTTTCTTTACATATTTCTTCTACAATAGGTCTTGTTTGTGTTGATATGTAAATATATTTTTTATATTCCTCATTCATTATTATTTCCCCTATCAATCCAATATTTCATTTCCTATAATTATACTTTCACCTGTTTCTAATTCTGTAATGTTAGTATTTGTATAATCAATTTCAATTTTCTGATTTTCTTCTTCAATTAGTCCTTTTAGATTTTCTTTTAAAATATCATTATCATTTTTTGTTTCCATATTAGTAATGTTTTCTTTGTTAGATATGTTATTGTAACTAAATTTATTTGCACCATTATTGAAATTTAATAATATAGAAATTACAATTACAATTATTAAAATAATTATTAAATAAATTAATTGTTTTCTTAACTCCTCTTTACTTTTATTCATCATTTTTCTCCTTTCCGAAAAGATAATTATAAGGATCTACACAATTATTACTTGTATTTTCTTTTATTCGCACTTCAAAGTGCAAATGTGGTCCAGTCGAATTTCCTGTACTTCCCATAACTCCTAAAACTGTTCCTGTGCATACTTCTTGTCCTTCTATTACATTGATTGATCCATCCAACAAATGTGCATACAAAGTAAATATCTTTGTACCATCCTCTAAATCATGTTCTAATATAACATGATTACCGGTAACTATAATTGCTTGTTTTTGTAAAAATAACTTTACCATCAAGAACTGCACAGACCTTTGGTTCTGTAATTGAAACAACTACCAAATCAATACCAGTATGAAAATTTGCTAAACCAGTAATGGGACTTGTCCTAGGTCCAAATAGTGAGGTTACAACATCTTTTGTTGAATTCCATGTTTCAAAAGGCATTATCATCTGTGCATTTAAGTATTTTATTAGACTTTCATTACTTATTATTTGCGTTTTTCCTATTTTTTGTTGTGAATTACTATTATTATCATTAGAAAACAAACTAGATATAACAATAACTGGAACAATAACAAGTATAAATATTCCAACTATTATCCCAATTATTATTAATTTCATTTTAAAAGATAAAAAAGAAAAAACTGTTACTCCAACATTTGTTCCTTTGTTTTCACCCATTATTTTCCTCCGCCTACTAAATAAGGTTCTTCCCATTTCTCTCCTTTGACATTTATTAAACTATGTCCAGCTCCTACAAACATAATTCCTCTGCCTCGGTCTTTCTGTGCAATAATTGTCTTTTCTTCTGTATTCAGATTATATATTCTTACAA
>JAUNSM010000027.1 GCA_030539215.1 Clostridia bacterium | reverse complement strand
ACAGTTTACAGCTGTATTGTAGCCTTTTTATCTTCAAAAAAGTGTCAAATTCAGGCTTTTACCTTTTTATATCATAAATAAACATATATGTAAATTATTTTTTGCCTATATTATCTATCAACTCTTTACAAGTTTTCCAATCAACAAGATTTATAAATTTATAGTCTGATTGTAATTTTTGAATTATATCTCTTGTATTATCTGTAGAGCCTAAATCTGTAATTATTATATCTTTTACATTATCTTCTTTTCCATATACTATTCTAAACAAAATTGAACGCATAAAACCTTCTATTTTCTCTTGTTGATTTTTTACTGCAATTATAAAGTAAATACCATTTGATTCTAATTTAGTACATGTACAAATATAATATATTGTTTTTATAATTTCTATTAATCCATATAGTGCTAAAGTCCATATTATTCCACTTATAATAAAGTCTAACATATAACCCTCTCCTGTTTTAGAATATTATATGTTCTTCATTACATTATTGTTACTTAGGCTTTTACTCTTCATTATTTTGTTTTTCTAAATTATATATTCTATGCTCATGATTGTTAAGTATCTTTTTTGATAATATATCTGATGAATATAAAATGTCTATTTTTTCATTTATTTGTGTTATTTCTTCATTTATTTTTTTTACATTTTTATTTACTTTTTTAACTTCTTTTAATACTTCGGATAACTTATTTAATATAATATTTTCCATAACCAAGCTCTCCCTTTTTCCTTTTTGACAATTTTATCATGCTTTACAATTTAAGTCAATGAAAAAATGGAAAATACTGTAATTAATTGCTGCTATAATTTTATAATCTTCTCCCATGAAACATCTTTATCTCCAAAATGCCCATAGTTTGTAGTTTTTGTATAAATTGGTTTTCTTAATTCTAAATACTTTATTATTCCATCTGGTGTTAAATCAAACTTTTCTTTTATTAATTTTATTATTTCCTCATCTGGTATCGAGCTTGTTCCAAATGTATTTATAAATATTGAAACAGGCTCTTTTATTCCTATTGCATAAGATACTTGTAATTCACATTTTTTAGCTAGTCCATTTGCAACTATATTTTTTGCAATATGTCTTAACATATATGCACTACTCCTATCTACTTTACTTGCATCTTTCCCAGAAAAAGCCCCTCCTCCGTGTTTTGCATATCCACCATAAGTATCTATAATAATTTTTCTACCAGTTAGACCAGTATCTCCAAGTGGTCCTCCAATTACAAATCTACCTGTAGGGTTTATATATATTTTTGTATTTTTATCTATATATTTTTTCTCTATAACTTTGTAAATTACTTTTTCAATTATATCTTTTTTTATAGTTTGTAATTTTATATTTTCTAAATGTTGGCTAGATATTAAAATAGTATCTATTCTTAATGGAATATCATCTTCATATTCTACTGTAACTTGCACCTTTCCATCTGGTCTTAAATAATCTATTTCTTTATTTTTTCTAACCTCTGTAAGTTTTTTAGCAAGTTTATGTGCAATAGATATTGCAAATGGCATTAACTCTTTTGTTTCATCACATGCATAGCCAAACATTATTCCTTGGTCTCCTGCACCACCTATATTTACTCCCATTGCAATATCTGTACTTTGCTTTGTTATATTAGTTTCTATTTTACAAGTTCTATAATCTATATCTGTATTTTCATTATCATATCCAATTTCTTTTAACACATTTTTTGCTATTTCCTTTGCATTAATTATTGCATTTGCTGTAATTTGTCCAGCTAAAACAATTAAGTTTTTTGATGCAAAAGTTTCAATAGCTACTCTTGAAAACTCGTCTTGTTTTAAACATTCATCTAATATAGTATCTGAAATTAAATCACAAACTTTATCAGGATGTCCTTCTGTTACACTTTCTGATGTAAAAAAATATTTACTCATAATTTTTCATCTCCTTATTTTTTGATTATATATTGAATCTGTTTTTTTGTAAATATTAAATTTGTTATATTTATATCACCATGTATTTACAATGTTTTAGTTACTAAATAGTGGTTTTTAATAATTAAAGCAGACAAATAGAAAGACAGACTGTATGTTTTTAAAATTTGAAAACCGCTATCTAGTAATATGTTTTATGTTCCTATTGAAAAAAACAGTTTCTTTTTTTTGTTTTACAGAATATAATAGGGTAATCAAAATTTGTGTATTGAAAGGAATGTTTTTGTTTTATGAAAAATTATAAGTTAGCTTTAGTTGGTGCTACTGGTTTGGTTGGTTTAACTGCCCGAAAGGTTTTAGAGGAAAAGAATTTGCCTATATCTGAATATACCTTTTTTTCTTCTAATAAATCTGCTGGTACTAAAATAAATTTTTTAAATAAAGAATATATTGTTAAAGAATTAAGTGAATCTTCTTTTGATGAAGGTTTTGATTTTGCAATATTTTCTGCAGGTGGAGAAACTTCTAAAAAATATTCGCCAATTGCTGTTTCTAAGGGTTGTATTGTTATTGATAATAGTAATGCTTTTAGAATGGACACAAATGTCCCTTTGGTAGTTCCAGAAGTTAACCCACAAGATATTTATTGGAATAAAGGTATTATTTCTAATCCTAATTGTTCAACAATTCAGGCTGTTATTCCTTTAAAACCTTTGGATGATAAATATATTATCAAAAGAATTGTTTATTCTACATATCAAGCTGTTTCTGGTGCTGGAAAAAAAGGCATTGACGATTTGGAAAATGGTTTAAAAGGATTAAACCCTCAAAAATTTCCATATCCTATTGTAAATAACTGTTTACCCCATATAGATGTTTTTGAAAAAAACGGTTATACTAAAGAAGAAATGAAAATGATTAATGAAACTAGAAAAATTCTTGGTAAGCCTAATTTAAAAATCACTGCAACTACTGTAAGAGTTCCTGTTTTGAATTCTCATAGCGAATCTATAAATATTGAATTTGAAAATGACTTTGATTTAGATGAATTAAAAGAATTATTAAAAAATAGCCCTGGAATTATTGTTGAAGATAATATATGTAATAATATATATCCTCTTGCTACTAATGCTTGTGGTCATGATGAAGTTTTTGTTGGTAGAATTAGGCGTGATGAAAGTGTTGCTTCTGGAGTAAATTTATGGGTTGTGGCTGATAATATTAGAAAGGGTGCAGCAACTAATGCAATTCAAATTGTGGAAAAATTAATTAAATAAAGTCACTAAATAGTGGTTTTCAAATTTTAGAAACAGACTGTATATTTTTAAGCCACAAAAATCTTAAATTTTCATAACTGAAAACTCTAATATTTGTCGAAGTTCGCGTTATATGTAGATTATTTTAATTTATAATTTACTTTTATGTTTTTTCTTTTTTATGTCACAACCATCTAATCAGCGAACAACAAAATTTATGTATTTTTAGGCTTAAAAACATACAGCCTGTCTCTATTTGACTACTTTAATTATTAAAAACCCTTATTTAGTAATTAAATAAATAATTAATTTTCAAATTTTGTTTCTTTTTTTTTAATTACGTAATATAATGAATTAGTGAAAAATATAATTATATTTTTTATATTATTAATGCTTTAAAGGAGCAAAAAATTATGAAAAAAATCATTTTTAAAGGCTGTGGAACAGCAATTATTACTCCATTTACAAAGGATAATATAAATTTTGAAGAGTTTAGAAAGTTAATTGAATTTCAAATTTCTGAAGGTGTTGATAGTATCATTGTTTGTGGTACTACTGGTGAATCTTCTACAATGTCAATTCAAGAGAAAAAAGAAATAATCAAATTTGCTATTGATGTAACAAAAAATCGAGTTCCAATTATTGCAGGAACTGGCGGTAATTGTACTAAATCTGTAATAGAAATGTCTAAATATGCTGAAAGTGTTGGCGTAGATGCACTTTTATTAGTAACTCCATATTATAATAAAACTACTCAAAGTGGCTTAATTGCCCATTATAAAGCAATTGCAAATAGTGTTAATATCCCTATTATTTTATATAATGTGCCTAGTAGAACTGGTTTAAATATAACTCCTCAAACATGTTTAGAACTTTCAAAAATTGATAATATTGTTGCAATAAAAGAGGCTAGTGGAAATATATCTCAAGTCGCTGAAATTGCAAATTTATGTAGAGATAATTTAAATATATATTCTGGTAATGACGACCAAATTTTGCCTATTCTTTCTTTAGGCGGATTAGGTGTTATTTCTGTGTTATCTAACATCATTCCTAAAGATGTTCATAATATGGTTCAAAACTTTTTTGATGGAAATATTAAAGAAGCAACTAAATTACAATTAGATACATTAAATTTAACTTCTGCTCTATTTTGTGAAGTTAATCCAATTCCTGTAAAATCAGCTTGTAATATGATAGGCTTTAATAGTGGCACTCCAAGACTTCCATTAATAGAAATGAGTAATTCTGGAAAAGAAAAATTAAAACAAGAAATGCAAAATTATGGAATAATTTAAGGAGGAACTATTATGATAAATGTACTAATAAATGGATTTAATGGTAAAATGGGACAAGAAATATTTAAACAAATAAATGAATCAAATGAATTTAAGGTTTGCTGTGGGGTTGATAGGTCTAATAATAAAGATTATAACTTTCCTATATATAATGATTATAATTCTATATGTGTAACTCCAGATGTTATAATAGATTTTTCTGTTCCTGATGCTAGTATAAATATTTTAAAATTTGCAAAAAATCATAATATACCTATTGTTATTGCTACTACTGGTTTTTCGGATGAACAATTAAAAATTATTAAAGACTATTCTAAATTAATACCTATTTTTCGTTCTGGAAATATGTCTTATGAAGTTAATATTATGGCTGATTTAGTTGCAAAACTTGCTCAGCAATTAAAAGAATCTGATATAGAAATAATTGAAACACACCATAGAAATAAAATTGATAGCCCTAGTGGTACAGCCTTAATATTAGCAGATAGCATAAATGAGGCTTTAAATAATAAAATGATATATAAATATAATAGACATGAAGAAAAAATAGCAAGGAGCAAAAAAGAAATTGGTATTCATTCTGTACGAGGAGGCACTGAGGTTGGAAAACATACAGTAATGTTTTTGGGTGAAAATGAAAGTTTTGAAATAACACATACTGTTACCTCTAGGAGCATTTTTGCAAAAGGAGCTTTAAAAGCTGCTAAATTTTTAATAAAGCAAAATGCAGGATTATATAATATGAAAGATTTAATTGATTAGAACTGTGCATTTTTTCACTACTGGACGCATTTTTTGATAAAAAAGGCGTTGGCGCTCTAGGGATATATTAAAAGTGTCGGGTACTAAGCATTTTTTCCTCTCCTTTTCTTTGGTTTTTGCAATTACTGTGATTACGAGTCGCGGGTCGCCGAGGGCGGCGACCCCCTACATTTTTTTGCAATGTATTTGTTGCTGTAAATGTCAGTTTAAAAAATATTTTTTAAACTGGTTTTTTCTTTTTCTTTTATATGTTTTACTAAAAAGATTGATGTATCTAAATCCTCCATGCTTTCTTCAAAATTATCCGTTTCTATTTTTGACTTCATTCTTATTAAAGAGGTTTCTATTAAATCTATTTCATCATGCAATACTATTACAGACCATTTTTCGTTGATGTCTTCCCATTCTTCATATATTTCCTCAGATTTTTGTTTCATTTGTTCTTCTGACATATTGCCTTCTCCTATTCCAGTTTTTAATTCTTCTAATTTGCTTGATAAAGTATCACTAGTATTATTTAAAAATCTTTGAGTAACAATAGCACAACTAAATATAATTAATAATATTATAATCATAATTATTAATTCCTTCATTTCTTCTCCTCTTTTACCTGGCAAAACATTTGCCCTTTTCCATCAAATGTTACAACTAATGCTTGTTCAGGTTTAATTTTAAACTTTTCTACTTGTTTTAAAAGCCAATTATAATCTCTTCCTATAATTTTTAAATTTTCATACATTACTTTTCCATCTACTACTAAATCATATGGGATTCCTTCATATTCTGGAGTAATATTAAAATCCTCTGGAATTACATTTCTTTTTTCTGGTTTTTGAATTACAGTTAATTGTCCACTTGTTTCTAATATTGCATATTCAACGTCTCCAATATTAAATACATTATTTTGCCTTAATCTTTCTTGCAATTCATTAATTGTAAACTTTTCTTTTTTCATTACTTTTTCATCTATTTTACCTCTATATATTAAAATTGAAGGAACTCCACATATTATACTTCTTCCTTTTATACTTTTTAAATTAACTAATGATATTCCTAATTGAATTAATAGTAATTCAAGAATTGGAATAATACCATTTGTTATAGGTATTCCTGTATCTGCCATTGGAACTGATGCTAAATCTGCTATCATAATTGCAACAACTAATTCAAATGGTTGCATTTGTCCGTATTTCCCTTTTCCCCATTAATCTCATTACTATTAATACCAATATGTATAATATTAATACTCTTACAAAAATATTTATCATTAATGCTCTCCCCGTATAGTATACACTAATTTTAATTTTTTTAAATTTTAATAATATTTTTATCAAAATGTGCAAAAAATATACAAAAAATATTTTTTTGTATATTTATTTTTAAAAAGTAAATAATAATATATGAACTATTATGAAAAGCACAAAAATAGCAATAATTTTTCAAATTGCATCTGTTGTTCATATGCTAAAACTTTCAAAAAAGTTTTAACGCGAATATATATATTTAAGTTAGGAGGTTTTTTAGATGTCAGACGATCAAACAAATACTAGAACATCAAATGGCACTAGTACAATTTGGCAAATAGTTGGTAGATTAATTGCTGCAGCTGTTGTCCTTGCCATCACAGCTTTTTTTACACCTGGATTTCAAATTAGCAATTTTTGGTCTTTAATTATTGCAGCTGTTGTTCTTACAGTATTAGATTATTTAATTGTTAAATTTACTGGACTACAGGCCAGTCCTTTTGGAAAAGGCTTTGTTGGTTTTGTATTATCTGTTATAATACTTTATGTAACACAATATTTTGTAGCTGGATATTCAATTTCTTGGTTATCAGCAATTATTGGTGCATTAATCTATGGTGTTATTGATTACTTTATACCTGGTGAACAAGAAATGTAGCAAAAAGGCAGGCTTTTCTCATTACAACAAAAATCCAACTCATATTGAGCTGGATTTTTGATATTATACTTTTTTACTCTTCAAGTGTTACTACTGTAGTATTAATATATTTTATGTATTCATCTAATGTGTATTCAGAGCCTTTAATTTGAATATAATATGTAATTTCATCATTTTGTGAAGTTTTAGAATAAATTTTTTCTAATTCACAATTTATTATTATTTTTCCTGTTTTTATATTTGCAAGACCATACTTTTTATCTTTACATATTACTATTGCATTTTCATTGCTAGGCTTTATATTTTTAATAATTAATACTGAATCAGTTTCGCTACCTCCGTTATATCCTATTTCATCACATTCTACATTTATTATTGTATTTCCCGTTTCGTCTAAAATACCATATTTATTATTTTGCTTTACTTTATATAATAAAGGAGAATAGTTTATTATTTTAACATCTTCATAATTAAATTCAACTTTGATTTTTCCTTCTTTTGAAATAACTCCATATTTATTATTACTTACAGCAATAAAATTTTGTGTGTATTCATCAAAAGTAATATTACTATATCTTGGGCTTATAAGCCTGTTCATATTAGTATCTACAACTCCATAGTTCTGTCCATCATTTACTACTAACATTCCATAATATATTGCTTTTAAATTATTATATTCTTTATCTAGACCAGTATATTTTTTTTGTTCTTCTATTGTTTTAGTATACTGCTCAGCTAAATATTCACATGAATTAATTTCAATTTGATTTCCATTTTCAGAAGCTTTTATTTGCATATTAAATGCTATAGAAAAGTCTTCTAATGTTATATATAATTTATCATTTTGTTTTTCAACAGTATTTTTTATCTTATAATATTGAGGCTCTACCATACTATTTAAAGTGGTTTTGTATATTTCATTAGAGTTTAATTCAAATCCAATAATTTCATTAGTATTTTGTAAGTAACATTTATCTTTATCTTCTTCGTTTTTGCCATATTCTCCACTAAAAAACCTGTAACCTATTACTTCTGCACCATCTTCTAAACATATGTATTTATTTCCTGTTTCATCTGTTACTATTAATTCTTCTTTTGGTTGAATTTCAGCACCATTTACAGAAAACTTTTGCTTAGTAGTTTGTCCTTTTGGTAAAACAAATAATAAAACTAATAACATAATTAAAACAAAAATGCAAAATATTAATAACATAAGCACTATTTTTTTTCCACTAAATAATGGTTTTTGATTATTGTTTTCTTGTTCCAATAAATCCATCCTTTTTCCCCCTATTCTTTTGTATATCCGTATTGTTTGTAAAAATCCTTTTTAAAATTTAATAAATTATCATTCTCTATTTCTATTCTAACTCTTTCCATCAATTTAGTCAAGAACCTTAAGTTATGTATTGATAATAATCTTATTCCTAATATTTCGTTTGTTTTTATTAAATGTCTTATATATCCTCTAGTGTAATTTTTACATGTATAACAATCACATTCAGAATCTAAAGTATTCCAATCTTTTTCGTATGTAGCATTTCTTATTACAAGTTTTCCATTTGAAGTAAGTGCTGTTCCGTTTCTTGCAATTCTTGTAGGTAATACACAATCACACATATCTATTCCTGCAATCGCCGCTTCTATTAAATAATCTGGAGTTCCTACTCCCATTAAATATCTTGGTTTGTTTTTCGGCATAAGTGGTGTTGTATATTTTAGTATTTTTAAAAACTCCTCTTTTGGCTCTCCTACACTTATTCCTCCTATTGCATATCCTGGAAAATTTAAAGCCACCAAATCTTCTGCTGATTTTTTACGTAAATCCTCATAAAATCCACCTTGAATTATTGCAAATAATGCTTGCTGATTTATATTTTTATGTGCTTCTTTACATCTTTTAGCCCATCTAGTAGTTCTTTCCATAGATTGTTTTGTATACTCATAAGTAGATGGATATGCACAACATTCATCAAATGCCATTATTATATCTGCTCCCAAAGCTTGCTGTATTTCTATTACTTTTTCTGGTGAGAAAAAGTGTCTACTTCCATCTAAATGTGATTTAAATTCTACCCCGTTTTCAGAAATTGTTCTTAAATCACTCAGACTAAATACTTGAAATCCTCCACAATCTGTAAGTATTGGTCTCCTCCAATTCATAAATTTATGTAATCCTCCTGCCTGTTTTACAATTTCATGACCTGGTCTTAAATATAAATGATAAGTATTAGATAAAATTATTTCTGCTTTTACCTCTTCTTTTAATTCTTCTGGTGTCATTGATTTAACAGTTGCTTGTGTTCCAACAGGCATAAATACTGGTGTATTTATATCTCCATGTGGAGTATGTATTATTCCTCTTCTTGCACCTGTTTGTCTATCTTCATGTAATAGTTCATATGTAATTGCTTGTAACATTTTTACCCCCATTTTTATAATATTATCATTGCATCTCCAAAACTAAAAAATCTATACTTTTCTTCTACTGCATGCTCATATGCTTTCATTATTAAATCTTTTCCTGCTAAACTAGATACTAGCATTATTAATGTAGATTCTGGTAAATGAAAATTTGTTATTAATTTATCTATACATTTAAATTTGTATCCTGGATATATAAATATATTTGTATCTGTTTCTATTTCTTTTACCATTCCATTTTCATCTGCTACTGATTCTAATACTCTACAAGAGGTTGTCCCAATTGCAATTATTTTGTGACCCTCTCTTTTTGCTTTGTTTATTTTCTCTGCATCTTCTTTATTTATATAAAAATGCTCACTATGCATGTGGTGCTCTTCAATTGTATTTACTTTTACTGGTCTAAATGTTCCTATTCCAACATGTAAAGTTACATTTGCTATTTCTATTCCTTTTTCTTGTATCTTATCTAATAATTCTTGTGTAAAATGTAATCCTGCAGTTGGTGCAGCAGCTGAACCTTCATATTTTGCATAAACTGTTTGATATCTATCTTTTTCTTTTAATTTTTCTTGTATATATGGTGGAAGTGGCATTAGACCTATTTTATCTAGTATTTCGTTAAAAATTCCTTCATATGTAAATTTTACTTTTCTATTTCCATCTTCTAATGTATCTAAAATTTCTGCTATTAATATTCCGTCTCCAAACTTAACTTTTGCTCCAGGTTTTAATCTTCTCCCTGGTTTTACCATAACCTCCCATATATCCTTTTCAATCTCTTTTAATAATAAAAATTCTATATTTGCAGACTCTAATTTCTTATCAACTATTTTTTTGCCATAAAGTCTTGCTGGAATAACTTTTGTATTATTTCTTACTAAACAATCACCTGGCTCTAAATATTTTAATATATCTGTAAATTTTTTATCTTCAATAATTTTACTTTTTTTATTAATTACCATTAATCTTGAGGAATCTCTCTTTTCTAATGGATGTTGAGCTATTAGTTCTTTTGGTAAATAATAATTAAATTCTGATACCTTCATTTTGTTCCTTTCTAAAAACTTCTTAATTAACTTGGAATGTTTTTAATGCTACTTTAAATATACCTTTTATTTTTTCTATTATATTCTTTTCTTCATTTGAAAAATTAATTTGTACTGGATATCTAAAGTCACTTTCTGATGGTGGTGTTAAAGTATATACAACTGGGTCTAATCCAACATTTTTGCCATCATCTGTTTTTACATTACAAGTCATATAATCATAATACCAATTTTTTAGCCCGATTTTACGTTCTTCTTGATATCCGTATTTCTCATAATCATGTAAATTTGGTATTTCATAATCTCTTTCCTTTAATATCCTTTCTAAAGAATGCAAATACTCATGAACAAAAACTTCTTCTGGAAAAGTGTTTATATTTTGATTATATGTATATATATAACTAGCACTATCATTAGGTAATCTTATATTTGAATATCCGTATTCCATTTAAATCCATTCCTCCGAAGGCCTATCCAATCATTTACTGGAATCTCAATATTTTGCTGAACATCCCCAAATCTCATAGCTATAAATATATAATCATATTCTTCATTTTTTAAATATTGCTGTATAATATCTTTTACATCTAAAGGGCTTAAATAATATCCAAACTCTTCTGAATATGTAACTGTAGTTACTGGATTACTAATTTCATATATATCATAATCTACTGTCATTTTTTCATTTGATAATTCATTCATAGCTATTTTAAATCTATCCATATTTGTTTTCATATTTTCTATATCTGATAAACTCATATTGAGCTTAACTTCTTCATTATTTATATTTACATTTACACTTTTTATTAAAAAACAAGCAACGTTCCAATTATTAGAATTATCTTTAACTCCCTGCTCTAATTTAAAGTCTGAAAACCAAACCGTACCTTTACTATTTGTTTCATTTCCACCTAATCTAAACCCTATTTCTATTTCTTCTCTATTTTTTGAATCAAATATAAGCTCTAATTGTTGCCAATCATTAGTTCCTACTATAGCTTCAGAACATTCTGTAGTATCTAAAATTGAAATTTGTACACCGCCCTCATTTTTATCCATTTCATTTTGTACATTTTCTGTTTTTACCATACAGGTTAATTTATATGGAGTGTTTTGTTTTATTTTAATTTTTTTGTAGAACATTGCATCATTATAATCTTTTGATTCTATTTTATAACTATAGTCATATGTATATGTTGTCTTTTTATCTCTAGTAAACTTAGTTACTCCCCTATTATACTCTGCTTTTGTAAAGTCATTATAATTAAATAAGCTAAAAACTCCATATAATTTATATATTATTATTAATGCTATTAGTAAAAATATTATATCTGCAACTTTTTTTCCAAAACTTTTTTTATACATTTTATCCTCCGTATTTTTTTACTCTTTTAATAATTTCATCTTTTCCTAAAACCTGCATTATTTCATATAAATCTGGTGTGTTATGCTTTGTAGTAAGTGCCACTCTAATAACTGTACTAATATCTCCAACATGTCCTTTATAATCTTCTGGATTTAATTTATACTCTTTTACTTCTCTTGCATATCCTTTTTCTTCTGCTAAATCTTTTATTTTATTAAACCATGTATCTTTATTATCTGATATATTAAAATATTTTTCAATATATGTTTCTAAAATATCTTTTATTACTTGTTTATCAATTATTTTTTGAAATTCATATTCCTTCATATTTTCAAATATATTTGGGTACATATATTGTATACTTTGTTTTATATCTGACCATTTTGCAATATCTTTTCTAGGTTTTTCTTTTTTTCTTTCTATATTTAAAATCTTAATTGAATATTCTTTATTGTTTTTTAATAATTGTGCAAATTCTTTATCATATTTATTTGCCCAATTTAAAGTTTCGTCATATATTTTTTCTCCAGAGTATTTTGAAATTACATTTTTTGATACATCTAAAAGCTTTACCATGTCAAATATAGCTCCACTAACACTCATTTTATTTAACTGAAGTTCAAATTCAGATATATCTTTATTTGGATTTGCTCTTCTCCATGGCTCAAAACTTGAATTTGCTATATTTAATAAATACTCTACAACAGCATCTGTAGGTATACCTTGTTCATGATAATAACTTACTGCTGCCTCTGGGTCTTTTCTTTTACTAATTTTTCTTTTATTGCCATTTTCGTCCTTCATTATTGTTGCTGTATGTGCATATTTAGGTGGCTTAAACCCTAATGCTTTAAACAATTCTAAATGAAGTGGTATTGATGAAACCCATTCATCGCCACGTATTACATGTGTTACTCTCATTAAATGGTCATCTACAACATGCGCAAAATGATATGTTGGAAGTCCATCTGCTTTTATAATTACTATATCTTGGTCATTTTCAGGGAACTCTATACTCCCTTTTATACTATCTTTGTGTTTTATTTTTCTATCTTCTCTTCCCTGTGATTTAAACCTTAAAATATAACTATCACCATTTTTTATTTTAGCTATTGCTTCATCTAATGGAAAATTTCTGTATTTTGCCCATACTCCATAATACCCAGGCTTTATTTTAGCAGCTTCTTGCTTTTTTCTTATTTCTTCTAATTCTTGAGTAGTACAAAAACATGGATAAGCTAGTCCCTGTTTTATTAAACTTTTAGCATATGCTTCATATATTTCTTTTCTTTGACTTTGTTTATATGGTCCATAATCACCTATTTCTTCATTTTGAGATATTATTCCTTCATCTGCAATAATGTCAAAATCTCTTAAAGCATCTACTATTTGTAAAGTTCCATTTTCTATTTCTCTTTTTTGGTCTGTATCTTCTATTCTTAATATAAATAAACCGCCTGTTTGCTTTGCTAATTTTCTATCTATTATGCTTCCAAAAAGTCCCCCAATATGAACAAAACCAGTTGGGCTTGGAGCAAAACGTGTAACTGCTGCTCCTTCTTTTAAATTCCTTTCAGGATATTTTTGTTCATAATATGAAATATCTTTTGCATTTGGAAATATAATTTCAGCCAATTCATTAAAATCCATATTTTGTATTACTCCCCTCTATTTTGGAAAAAGGGGATAATCCCCTTTTTTTCTTTACCTTTAACTTTATTTTATCATAATGTATGTCTTTATACAAGTTCTTCTATTCTTTTCATTGCTTTTATTGTGTTTTCTTTTGTATTAAATGCTGTTAATCTAAAATATCCTTCTCCTGATGGGCCAAAGCCTGCTCCAGGTGTTCCAACTACACCTGTTTCTTCTAATAATTTATCAAAAAACTCCCAAGATGTAAACCCTTTTGGTGTTTTTAACCAAATATACGGTGCATTTATTCCTCCATATGTAATAAATCCTGCCTTTTTTAATGCATCTCTTATTATTTTTGCATTATCCATATAATAATCTATATTTTCCTTTATTTGTTTTTGTCCATTGTTTGTATATATTGCTTCTGCTGCTTTTTGTGTTATATATGATACTCCATTAAATTTTGTGCACATTCTTCTATTCCACAAATTATTTAAATATACTTTATTATTGTTTAATTGTACCATCAACTCTTTTGGTACTATTGTATATGCACATCTTATTCCTGTAAATCCTGCAGTTTTAGAAAAACTTCTAAATTCTATTGCAACTTTTTTTGCGCCTTCTATTTCATATATACTATGAGGTATATCTTTTTGTGATATGTATTTTTCATATGCAGAATCAAATAATATTAATGCATTATTATTTATTGCATAATCTACCCATTTTTTTAGTTCTATTTTATTTAAAACTGTTCCTGTTGGATTGTTTGGTAAACACAAATATATTATATCTACATTTTCAGTTGGCAATTCTGGTATAAAATTATTTTCAGAATTTATTGGTAAATATATTACATTTTCATATTTACCACTTTTTTTATTATATTTACCTGCTGTTCCTATCATAACATTTGTATCTAAATATACTGGATAAACTGGATCTGTAATTGCCACTTTGTTTTCATTTCCTAATATATCTAATATATTTGCTACATCACATTTTGCTCCATCAGATACAAATATTTCATCTGCAGAAATATCTATATCTTGTGCTTTATAATCATATTCGCAAATTTTTTCTCTTAAAAATAAATATCCTTGTTCTGGTCCATATCCTCTAAAAGTTTGACTTTCACCCATTTCGTCTACAGCTTTATGCATTGCCTCTATTACTATTGGTGCTATTGGTCTTGTTACATCTCCTATCCCCATTTTTATAATTTCTTTTTCTGGATTCTTTTTTTTAAATTCATCTACTTTTTTAGCTATTGTAGAAAACAAATAACTGTCTTGTAATCTTAAATAATTTTCATTTATTTTTAACATTATTTTAACTCCTTCCTTATAAATCAATTTGTCCTTCAAAAACTGTTGTTGCAGCTCCTGTCATAAATACATGATTTGTCTTTTTGTCCCAATTTATATTTAAAATTCCTCCTAATAATTCAATATTTACTTTTTCATTAGTTAATTCATTTATATTACTTGCAATTGCTACTGCACAAGCCCCTGTGCCACACGCTAAAGTTTCTCCTGCTCCTCTTTCCCAAACTCTCATTTTTATATTATTTTTATCTATTATTTCTATAAATTCTATGTTTGATTTTTGAGGAAAATGTTCATTTTTTTCTAATACTGCCCCATATTTTTCAACATCAAATTGGCTTATGTTGTCTACAATAGTTACTGCATGTGGGTTTCCCATAGATACACATGTAAAATTAAAGTCTTTGTCTAATACTTTTATTTTTAAATTTTTTACTGGTGTTTGTGAATATTTAACTGGTATTTTCTTTGGCTCAAATATTGGTTCTCCCATATCTACAGTTACAGTTTCTACCTTTTGATTTGTTATATTAAGTTTTAATATTTTAGCACCTGCCAATGTTTCAATTTTTAATGTTTGCTTAGTTGTTAGCCCTTTATCATAAACAAATTTTCCCACACACCTAATTCCATTTCCACACATTTCAGCTTCGCTTCCATCACTATTAAACATCCTCATTTTAAAATCAGCAACATCACTTTTACATATTAAAATTATTCCATCTGATCCTATTCCAAAATGACGGTTGCTCATAAATTTAGCTAGGTTTGATATGTCTTTTAAATTAACCTCTTTTGAATAACAGTCAATATATACATAATCATTACCTAGCCCATGCATTTTTGTAAATTTTATCATCATTATCACCTTTAATCGGTATTAATATTTTATTAAAATATAATTATATTTTAATGTCTTTCTTATTTTATCATATGATTTATGTTTTGAAAAGTAATACCAATACTTTATTTAATCAAACCATTCCATTTCCCAATCTATAAATTTTACGGTATCTCCTTCTTTTATTCCCTTTTCTTTTAGTGCTTCTTCTATTCCTAAAAATCTTATACTTTTTTGAAAATAATATAATGATTCATTATCTTCTAAATTTGCTCTTGATAATATTTTTTCAATTGCAGGTCCGCTCTACTATATATATTCCATCTTCTATTTTTATGCTAAATTGTTTCTCTTCTTCTTTTAATGTATATACTTTTATTTCTTCTGCTTCTTCTAATTCTTCTTTTGGAAGGGTTTTTAATATTTCAGATACATGTGTAAATAATTTATTTAAACCTTCTTTTGTTGCAGCAGATATTTTAAATATTTCTATATTTTTTTCTTTTGCCAAATTTTCTAGTTCATTATATAAGGTCTCGTCTTGCATAATATCTATTTTATTTGCAACTATTATTTGCTTTCTTTTGCTTAACTTTTCGCTATATTCTTTTAATTCTGTATTTATAACATTAAAATCCTGTACTGGATTTCTTCCTTCTGAACCTGATACATCAATAATGTGTAATAATAATCTTGTTCTTTCTATATGTTTTAAAAATCTTATACCTAAACCAGTTCCTTTGCTTGCTCCCTCTATAATTCCTGGTATATCAGCTAAAACAAAACTATCTCCAAATTCTGTTTTTACAACTCCTAAATTTGGCTCTAATGTTGTAAAATGATATTCTGCAATTTTAGGTGTAGCTGCTGTTACCATTGAAAGAATTGTAGATTTTCCGCACACTAGGAAAGCCTATTAACCCTACATCTGCTAATAATTTTAATTCAAGTATAATTTCTTTTTCTATTCCTTTTTCTCCATCTTGTGCAAATCGCGGTGCTTGTCTTGTAGAAGTTGCAAAATGTGAATTTCCTTTTCCTCCACGTCCTCCTGGAAGTATTAATTCACATTGCTCTTTTTTTGATAAATCTGCTATTAATTTTCCAGTCTTACTATCTCTTACAATTGTACCTTGTGGCACTTTTATATATAAATCTTCTCCTGATTTTCCGATAGCATCTATTTCCACTACCATTTTGTCCGTTTTCTGCTTTATACATTTTGTTGTATCTAAAATTAATTAATGTATTAGAATCTGCGTCAACTACAAAATATATATCTCCGCCTTTTCCGCCGTCTCCTCCATCTGGTCCGCCTGCTGCTACATATTTTTCACGTCTAAATGTTACAGCACCATTGCCTCCGATTTCCAGATTTAATTATTATTTTTGTATAATCTATAAACATATTTCCTCCGTTTTCTATTTTCAATTACAAAATTCCTATTTTATGTTTTACGTCATTTAAAGTTTTAGCTGCTACCTTTCTTGCATTTTCTGCACCTTTTGTATAAATTTTTTCTAAATACTCTTGGTTATTTAAAATACTTTGATATTTATCTTGTATTGGTTTTAATTTTTCTATAACAGAATTTGCAACTGTTATTTTAAAATCTCCATATCCTTTTCCTTCAAATTCTTTTTCTATATCACTCATTGTTTTTCCTGTAACAGATGAATATATTTGCATTAAATTACTTACTCCTGGCTTTTGTATAGGTTCAAATCTAATTTTATTTTCTGAATCTGTTACTGCTTTTTTAAATTTTTTAAGTATTACTTCTGGTGCATCCTCTAAAAATATTACATCATTTATATTTGTAGCACTTTTACTCATTTTGCTTTCTGGGTTTTGAAGCCCCATAACTCTTGCACTTTCTTTTTTTACATATGCATCTGGAATTACAAATGTTTTTCCATATAATTTATTAAATCTTTCAGCAATATCTCTTGTTATTTCTAAATGCTGTCTTTGGTCTTCTCCAACTGGCACTAAATTTGCTTGATATAGTAAAATATCTGCTGCCATTAATGCTGGATATGTAAAAAGTCCTGCATTTATATTATCTGCATGTTTTATTGATTTATCCTTAAATTGTGTCATTCTTGATAGTTCTCCCATATATGTGTAGCAATCTAATATCCATCCTAATTCACTATGTTCTTTTACCTGTGATTGTATAAATATTGTATTTTTTTCTGGGTCTAGTCCTGCTGCTATATATATTGCCAAAATTTTTAAAGTATTGTTTTTTAAATCCTCTGGATTATTTCTAACTGTAAGTGAATGAAGATTTGCTATCATGTAATAGCAGTCATATTCTTCTTGCATTTTTACCCAATTGTTTATTGCTCCTAAATAATTTCCAAGTGTCAATCTTCCTGTTGCTTGTATTCCACTTAATACTATTTTTTTATTCATAGATGCATCTCTCCTTCAATTTTTATTTTTTTATTATATATTATTTTTTAATTTATTACAACAATAAAAGCTACTTCTTTTTAAAGTAGCTTTTACTAAATAATGATTTTCTAATTTTAAAGACAAACTGTATACGCAAATTTAGACATTTTTCGCGTTTTTTATATAGTAAAATTATCTTAATAAATATATTTTTTAAATCAATATTTAATATTGTACAAGGAGGGTATTTTTGAAAAGGATAGGAAACATATATAAACAAATATATAAAATAGATAACATAATATCTGCATTTAATATCATTGCCATAAAATGCTTCTCCCCCTATCCGCCGTGTGACTTAGAGGCCACACGGCGGGCTTTTTACTCTGCAGAATCTTCACTCAATACTAAATAACTTAACCCAGTTGTAGTATCAGTACTACTTCTTACCGAAAATTCTACATCAGAGCCGAAGAGAAACTATCGGGCGAGCCCCATAGGTGAGGCTGGCGTCGCAGCTCACAATGCCGTTATAGTACACATCGTACACGGTGCTAGCGTCACTGCTATACGGAGAGGCCAACCAGTAGTAGCCGTTGCCACTGTAAGTGAATCCAGTTAATCCTGCGTCTGGTAATTTGTTTAATATGAATAGTCCATCGGCTGGTTCTGTCGTAATTATTCCTGCTGTCTCTATATCTTGTGCTTCTGTTTGTCCTCTTTCTTTGTTTATTTCTGGCAATGTTAACATTCTTACTTTATCTGCG
>JAUNSM010000026.1 GCA_030539215.1 Clostridia bacterium | reverse complement strand
TATTTATTATTTATTTATTTTATATATATTTTTTTTCATAATTTTATAACCTAATTCATATAAATAATCTATTTTTTCCATATCTAATAATGAAATATTTTTAGTCCCAATTTTTATTAAATAATCCGCTCCTTCAATTTCATAATTAGATAATTCATGACATAAAATATTTAATGAATTATTAACTACTTCTATTATATTTTTACAACATTTTCCATCAATTTTATTTTCAAAAACCACACTAATCACTTTATCTGCTCCTAATTCCTTTAATCCTTTCCATGGAATATTCTCTCTTATTCCACCATCTATTAATTCTGTATTATTATATTTGCACGGAGAAAAAACTAAAGGATAGCTACAACTTGCTCTTACTGCTTTGCCAATATTTATATTTGAATCATATATAATTTCGTCTGAAAATGTTTTTCTTTTATTTTGTGAATTAAAAAAATATATTTTTCCAGTATGTAAATCTACACTTGGAATTATTAATGAATTTTTTATATCGCTTATTTTTTCTATATTTTTATTTATAGCTACTTCATTAATTATTTTTTCTATTATTTCTCCACTATTTAAACCATTAATAATTATTTTTTTCTTAAAAATAATTCCATAAATAATTTTTAAAATATTTTTTCCATCAATATATTTAATTTTTTTAAAATATTTTTTAAATAAATAATAAATACTTTTATAATTGTATCCCATTGCATATAATGCTGCAACTATACTTCCTGAAGATGTCCCTGAAATACAATCTATATTAATTTTTTCTTCTTCTAATGCTTTTAAAACTCCAATATGAGCTGCTCCTTTTACTCCTCCTCCGTGCTAATGCTAAACCTAATTTCATATTTATCACCATTATATATTTATACTAGTTTATTATTTTTTATGAATTTTTTATATCAATAAAAATTTTTAAAATGTTTTTTATAATTAAAGTATTAAAATAGAGACAGGCTGTATGTTTTTAAGCCTAAAAATATACAGTTTGTCTCTAAAATTTAAAAACCACTATCTAGTAACATTTGTTTTATAAAAAAATAAAGCTACAAAATTTTAAAAATTTGTAGTTTTATTATCTAATTTATAATTATTATTAAATTTTTTTGGCGCGGACGAGAGGATTTGAACCTCCGCTAGCCTTACGACTACTACAAGTTTAGCAAACTCGCCCCTTCAACCACTTGGGTACGTCCGCATAAATAAAAATAATTTACTTTGTACTTTTAATGGCTAAAAAAAATTGGCGGAGAGGGTGGGATTCGAACCCACGGTAGGCTACAAACCTACGCCAATTTTCAAGACTGGTGCCATAAACCAACTCGACCACCTCTCCAAATACAGTGACAATTAATAGTTTAACACGCAACCCCTTAATTGTCAATATTTTTTGTATTATATTTACTTAATTTATTGCTTTTTCTAATGCTTGTCTTTCTTCTTCTGATAATTTATTGTTAGCTTTTCCCATTTTTATTTGCTTTGCATATATATTAGACATTTCTCTTGAATATATTCCATTTAATACTACTCCATCGTTATTATCATTTAATAATGCTAATGCAAAACTTAAATCACTTCCTGTATCTTTAAATGCACTATATCTAACAAGTCCTATTTTCTTAATACATGTAGAAATATTTTTATCTAATCTATTACAGTATTCTATAATTTCTTTGTTTTGTATTTCAACTTTGTCAACTTTATCTATATATTTTTTTAACATTTCGTCTATATCGTTTCCACTACCTAATTTTTTAATGAAATTCTTATAATTTTTGTTTATTTTTTTCAATTTTATTACATTATTTATGTATAAAATAAGTAATAAAATATTAATTCCTGCAATAATTATTAAAAAAAGTTCGGACTTAATAAATTCATTAAATATATTCATATTTACCTCTTTTCATTTTTACCTTATTTTATTAAGTTAATAATTCTATCTAACTCTTCACTAGAAGAATACGAAATTATTATTTTTCCACTTCTTTGCTTTGCGTCTAATTTTACTTTTGTACCAAAAAAACTTCTAAAAGAATCTTCTATTTGCTGATATATAGGTTGATATCTGTTGAGTTCTGGAGTTTTTTTCTTTGTTCTAACTTGCAGTTCTGCTTCTCTAACACTATCTCCACTTTCTATAACATATAAAGCTGCTTGATATTGTTTTTCTTGATCTTCAATTCCAAGTAAAGCTTTGCAATGCCCTTCAGTTATTTTTCCTCCTCTTACTAATTCAATTACTTTTGGTGATAGGTTAAGTATTCTAACAGTATTTGCAAGACCACTTCTGCTAATTCCTAATTTGTTTGCTAATTGTTGTTGTGTCAAATTATATTTGTCTAATAATTCCCTTATTGCTGTTGCTTTTTCAACTGGATTTAAATCTTCTCTTTGTATATTTTCAATTAAAGCAATTTCATGGTTTTTTTGTCTGTCATAATTTCGAACTATAGCAGGAATTTCGTTAAGTTCAGCTTTTTTAGCAGCTCTCCATCTTCTCTCTCCTGCAACAATCTGATAATAATCCTTTTGTTTTGTAACAATAATTGGTTGTATAACTCCATACTCTTTTATAGAATTAGACAATTCTTCAAGTGATTCTTCATCAAAATGCCTTCTTGGCTGGTCTTTATTCGGTTCTACTTCTATTATCTTTAAATTTTGTATCATTTCTCCTTCTTGAATTTTTTCTTCTTCTATTATGTTGTTTGATAATAATGCTTCTAATCCTTTTCCTAGTCCTGTATTTTTTGTCATTTTAGTCATCCTCCTTAAATATGTTTTCTTCCTTTTAAAATCTCATTTGTTAATTTTTCATAACATCTAGCCCCTTTTGATTTAGGTGCATAGATAGTAATTGGCATTCCATAACTTGGTGCTTCACTAAGCTTTACATTCCTTGGTATAATTGTTTTATATACATTATCTTTAAAATATGTTTTTACTTCTTTAATTACTTGATTTGATAAGTTAGTTCTTGCATCATTCATGGTAAGAACAACTCCTTCTATATATAAAGCTTTATTTAACTGTTTTTTTACTAAATTAATTGTGTTTATAAGTTGTCCAACTCCTTCTAATGCATAATATTCACATTGAATTGGAATTAACAAAGAACTTGCTGCTGTAAAAGCATTTATAGTAAGTAATCCTAATGATGGTGGACAATCTATAATAATATAATGATAATCATTTTCCACTTTTTCTAATTTTTCTTTAAGCTTTTGCTCTCTTGACATCATTGAAACTAGTTCTACTTCTGCTCCTGCTAAATTTATATTAGAAGGACAAACTGATAAACCCTTTATTGCGCTTTGCACTATAGCATCATTAATTTCCACTTCATTTATAATTACATCATAAATAGATTTTGGAATATTTTTATCTATTCCTAATCCACTTGTGGCATTACCCTGTGGATCTGCATCTATCAATAATACTTTTTTACCTTTTTTTGCTAATATCGTGCTTACATTTACTGCTGTTGTAGTCTTTCCGACTCCACCTTTTTGATTTACTACTGCGATTATTTTGCTCAACTTTATCCCTCCATCAAAAAATTCACTAACATACTAATAATATAAAAATATATTAAATATGTCAATGAATTTATACAATATTTTATAATTATTTGTTGTGTTTTATTAGAACGACAAATATTTCTACTTAAATATGTTTTTGTCGAATTTTGCATAATACTGTTATTTTGCCTGTCAGGATAAAATCTAGCCTGCCTCAAGCGTTCCACACTTCTGTTGACTGTGGAACAGGCTCACAGAGGGTGTTTCGTGGGTATGCCTGATTTTCGTGGATAGCCTTTATCCGTTTTATTTGCTTTAATAATTTCAATTATTTTTCTTTTTATATCTGTTTCTGGAATAAAAAACTCTTTTGCTTCTATTAATTTTCCACCTAATATCTCTATGGCTTTTTCGCTCTGTTTTGTTTCATTATCTATATTTGCACCTTTCATACAAATACATTTTCCTTGTATTTTTACAAATGGAATAAGATATTCTGCTAAAATATTAAGTGGTGCCACAGCTCTTGCTATTGCTATATCGTAAGCTTCTCTATGTTTTTTGTCTTTTCCATAATCTTCTGCTCTTCCATGTATAGTTGCTATATCTGTTAAATTCAATTGTTTTATAACTTCATCTAAAAAATTAATTCTCTTTTTCAAAGAATCTAATAAAATTACTTTTGTTTTAGGAAAAGCTATTTTTATTGGAATTCCTGGAAAGCCTGCACCTGTGCCAACATCTATTATTTTATCTGTTTGATTTACCTTCTTTAACACAGTTAGAGAATCCACAAAATGTTTTATTATTATTTCTTCTGGAGTAATAATCCTTGTTAAATTCATTACTTTGTTCCATTCAATTAAAGTATTCATATATTTATAAAACATATTTAATTGTACATCATCTAACTTTATCTCCAAAACTTTTAAATATTTAATCATTAAATTATTAAACTTAAATTCTTCCATAAGTTCCTCACTTGTTTTTATTTTTTTGTTCTAAATAAATAAGAAGTACTGCTATATCTGCTGGAGATATGCCAGATATCCTTGATGCTTGTCCTATTGAAACTGGTTTAAATTTATTTAGTTTTTGTCTTGCTTCTAAGCTTATTCCTTTCAATTTTAAAAAGTCTATTTCTTGTGGAAGCACTTTTGTTTCTAGTTTTTTAAACTTTTCTACTTGAGCTAGCTGTAGCTTTATATAACCTTCGTATTTAACTTGTATTTCTACTTGTTCAGCTTCTTGTTTAGTCAATTCTGGTCTGTCTACATCTATATTTTTTAATTTTTCATAAGAAAGCTCGCTCCTTTTTAATAGTTCTATAATTTTTACTCCCTGTTTTATTGGCGTTGAACCTTGTTCTTCTAAACATTTGTTAACTTCTTTTGAAGGCTTAATATTTAATTTGTTTAATCGTTCTATTTCTTTATTAATATTTTCCTTTTTCTTTAAAAATTCTTTATATCTGTTTTCAGAAATAAGCCCTACTTCATATCCTATAGGTGTTAATCTTAAATCCGCATTATCTTGCCTTAATAATAGCCTATATTCTGCCCTTGAGGTCATCATTCTATATGGTTCATTTGTACCTTTTGTAACAATATCATCTATTAAGACTCCTATATATGCATCAGATCTGTGCAATATTATTGGTTCTTTTCCTTCTATTTGTAAACTTGCATTAATTCCTGCTATAATGCCTTGTGCTGCTGCCTCTTCATACCCAGAAGTTCCATTTATTTGTCCCGCTAAAAACATTCCTTTTATATTTTTTAGTTCTAATGATAATTTTAATTGCAATGGATTAATAGCATCATATTCTATAGCATATGCTGGTCTTGTAAATTCAACATTTTCTAATCCTGCAATTGTTCTATACATTGCAATTTGCACATCTTCTGGAAGGGATGAACTCATCCCTTGAACATACATCTCCTCTGTATTTTCTCCCATTGGTTCTATAAATATTTGATGTCTTTCTTTATCACTAAACCTTACTACTTTATCTTCTATGGATGGGCAGTATCTAGGTCCTGTTCCTTCTATTTGCCCTGCATATAATGGTGAACGATGCAAATTTTGTCTTATGATTTCATGTGTTTTTTCATTTGTATATGTTAAATAACAAGGCACTTGCTTAAGGTCTTTTGGTGTGTTTTCAAAAGAAAAAGGAACTATTTGGTCATCTCCGTTTTGTATTTCCATTTTAGAAAAGTCAATACTTCTTTTGTTTACTCTCGCAGGAGTACCTGTTTTAAATCTAACTAAATCCACTCCAAGTCTTTTTAAACATTCTGATAATTTATTTGCTGGGAAAACCCCGTCTGGGCCACTTTCAAAATTAGTTTCTCCTATATATATTTTACCTCTTAAATATGTTCCTGTAGCTATAATTACTGCTTTAACATTATAACTTGCTCCTATATTTGTTTCAATACCTACTACCTGTCCATTATCAACTATTATATCCACAATCTCGGCTTGCTTAACTGACAAGTTTTGTTGTTTTTCTAGTGTGTGTTTCATTTCTTGTTGATATTTTTTTCTATCTGCTTGTGCTCTTAAAGAGTACACTGCAGGCCCTTTTGAAGTGTTTAGCATTCTTGATTGTATAAGTGTTTTATCTATATTCTTTCCCATCTCACCACCTAAAGCATCTATTTCTCTTACCAAATGACCTTTTGAAGTTCCTCCTATATTTGGGTTACATGGCATATTGGCCACACATTCTAAACTAATTGAAAAAAGCACTGTTTTATGCCCTTTTCTTGCACAAGCCAATGCCGCCTCACAACCAGCATGCCCCGCTCCAATTACCGCTATATCATAATCTCCTGCATTATATTTCATTTTGTTGCTCCTTCTTTTATTTAGTATCTTTTCTATAATACGGTTCGCTGTATGTGGCGAAACCTTACATTTGTTTTTTATAAATTAATTTAAATTATTTTTTATTTTCCTAAACAAAATCTTGAAAATATTTCTTTAATAACATCTTCGCTAACGTTATCCCCTGTTATTTTTTCTAGGTCTTCTAAAACCTCTTTTATATTAATCGATATTATGTCAACTGGCATTTTCATTTTTAAAGAAGCTTTTGCATCTTCTAAATGTTTTAATGCTTTTTCTATTAATTCTTTATGCCTCATATTTGTAATCACAATTTCATTATCCGGCGAAATTTGTTCTAAATTAAACATTATATCTAGTTCTCTGTATAAATCGCTTAAATTTGATTCTGAAAGCAAAGAGGTTTTTATAACTTTCTTTTTTGTTTGTAATATTTCTTTACATTTTTCTAAACTATTTTGTTTTAAATCTGTTTTGTTTAATAATATAATTGCTTTTCTGTTTTTTATAAATTCTAAAATTTCTATATCTTCTTTATTTAATTCTTTTGAATTGTCAAACATCGCAATAATTAAATCACTATTTTCTGCAACTTTTTTAGCTTTTTTTATTCCGCATTTCTTCTACTTGATTATCTGCTTTTCTAATTCCTGCTGTATCAATTATTTTAAAAGGAATCCCTTTTATACTAACAAATTCTTCAATTGTATCTCTTGTTGTTCCTTCTATATCTGTAACAATTGCCCTTTCCTCATTTAAAATACAATTTAATAAAGATGACTTTCCTGTATTTGGTCTTCCTATTATTGCAACTTTTATTCCCTCTTTTATAATTTTACCATTTTCAAATGTTTCATATAATTTTCTTGTTTCATTTTCTATTTCTTCTAAATCTTTTTTAACTCTTTCTTCCGTAATTTCTTCAATATCATATTCCGGATAATCAATAGTTGCTTCTATATTAACTAAAATATTTAATGCTTGTTCTTTTATCTTTTTTATAGCTTTAGAAATATTACCTTCTAACTGATTTATTGATGCCTTTAATTCTTTATCGGTTTTTGCATTTATAACATCTATAACTGCTTCTACTTGACTCAAATCAATTCTTCCATTTAAAAATGCCTGTTTTGTAAATTCTCCTGGCTCAGCAAGTATTGCTCCATTTTTTAAGCATAGTTCTAAAATTTTTTTTACAACAACAATTCCTCCGTGAGAGTTTATTTCACACATATTTTCTGTTGTATAACTTTTTGGCTTTTTAAAATACGAAACTAAAACCTCATCAATTATTTTTTCTGTATAATTATCTATTATTTTTCCATATTTTATTGAATAGCCTTTAATATTTTCTATTTTATCTTCTTTTTGGGGTTTAAATATTTTTTCTAATATTTTAAAACAGTCTTCCCCGCTCATTCTAATTATTCCAATTCCGCCAATTCCGGGCGCTGTTGATATTGCAACTATTGTCCTCATTTTTTATCTCCTATAATCACGAAATGCATTTTTTCTAAGGTATCCTAACCTTGTTATATCTGGAAAAACCTTATATTAGCTTAATATAAAAACTTGTTTTTCCTATATAATAATAACTAAAGCAGGATATTCCTGCCTTTCGCCTTCTTATTTTAACATTACCACAACTTTTCTATATGGTTCTTCTCCCTTACTTATTGTATACACTTTAGCATTTGATTGTAGTTTAGAATGTATTATTTTTCTTTCATAAGCTGTCATTGGCTCTAGCGTTACAGACTTTCCTGTTCTAAGTACTGTTCTTGCAATTTTTTCAGCTAACTCTTCTAATGTTTTTATTCTTTTTTCTCTATATCCTGCTATATCTAAATATGTTTTAATTTTTGCTGTACTTTTTTTATTTGCAATTGAAGTTAAAATTGCCTGAAAAGCATTAATCTTATCTCCCCTATGTCCTATTAAATAATTTAAGTCTTCTCCTATTATATCAACATATATATCATACCCTTTAATTTCTGCTGTATATTTTATTTCTTTTTTTAAAAATTTATCTAAAAACTTTTTTGTATTTATTAAAGCTTCTTCTATTTCCTCTCTATTTTCATTGTTCTTTCTAACACTTCTAGTATTTACCTCTCTTTTTTCAAGTTGTTCTTCTTTTACTTTCAATTCTACTTTAACAACTCTTGGGGCAAGAATATTATAAAAACTTCTTTTTTCCTCTTCTAAAACCTTTATTTCTACTTTATCTTTAGATACTTTTAATTCTTTTAATCCTTTTTCAATAGCTTCATTTGTTGTTTTTCCTTGAGATATTATTATTTTATCCATTTTGTTCCTCCTCTTCAGATTTTAAAAATTTATTTAATAATAGTCTTTCTATTATCATTAAAATATTATTTACTAACCAATATAAAGCAAGTCCAAGTGGCGCTATAATTGAAATACTAACAGACATTATTGGCATAAACCATGACATGCTCTTATTCATTTGTGCGGTCATGTCTTCTGGACTATTTTCTTTTTCCTTATTGTTATTTTCTATTTCAATTATTTCTTTTTTATTACTATTTGTTGTCATGTTTGTTGTCATTTTCATTGATACAATACTCGTTAACACATATAAAACAGGTATTATATACACTGTTGGTTCTTGCCAATTTTCTTGCGGTATATTACTTAAATCTAATCCTAAAAAATTGGTATTTATATATAAAGGATCTTCTTGAGATTTATAATTATTTACATATTTTAATATACTAATTTCTGGATATGTTGAACTAACAGTATTTTCTCCTAATTCTTGCTCCATCTCTGTTTTATAATTATTAATTATTGTTGTATCTATTTTTTTCATATATGTAAGTGGATTTCTTACCAATCCAAACATTGCAAATAACAAAACTATTTGCAAAATAGCTGTTAAACATCCACTAAACGGATTCATTTTTTCTCTTTTATATAATTCCATCATTTCTTGATTTAATTTGTTTTGATCATTTTTGTATTTATTTTGTAATTCCTTTACTTTTCCTTGAATTTTAGATGTTTTTTTCATGGTTTTTTGTTGATTTATAGATAATGGTAATAAAATTAATTTTAACAAAATTGAAAAAATTATAATTGCTAAACCATAATTTTTAACCAACTCATATATAAAATTCAAAACATAACCAAATAAATTAGAAATAGAACCCATAAGCCCTCCCATTCGAGCAATAATGCTCTAACAAATATTTATTTTTTCACACTATCACATTTTTAATTATTTAACAGGATCATATCCTCCTTTTGAGAAAGGATTACATTTTAAAATCCTTTTTAGACCTAAAAAAAACCCTTTAATACTACCATGCTTTATAATCGACTGTTTCATGTATTCCGAACATGTTGGATAAAATTTACATTTTATTCCTTTGTTTTCTAGAAAAAAAGAAATATGTTTTTGATATTTTTTTATTAAAAATACTAATATTTTTTTCATGTCTCTCCTTATTATTTTAGTATATTAGCTCTAGTAAAGATACTAATCATATCTTCTTTAATTATATTAAAATTTGCTTCTTTTTTATCTAAATTTTTATTCCAAAGAATTACTAAACAAAATCCATTTTTTATTTCACTTTCTAGTAATCTATAGCTTTCTCTAATTAATCTTTTTATTTTATTTCTATAAACACTATTACACGCTTTTTTGCTTACTGCTACTCCCAATAAATTAATAGGTTTGTCTGTTTTTAAAACAAATATTTCTATTTGTTTTCCTCCGCAAACGTTTTCCTTTTTTTAAAATATTTTTAAATTCATAATTTTTTTTTAGCATCTTTGTTTTTTTCAATTTTATCACTCATTTATTACAATTTATTTATGCTGAAAGTTTTTTTCTTCCTTTTGCACGTCTTGCTTTTAAAACATTTCTTCCTGCTCTAGTTTTCATTCTTTTCATAAAACCATGTTCTTTTTTCTCTTGCCTGTTTTTTGGTTGATATGTTCTTTTCATTTATATTCCTCCTAATAAAAATCATAAGTATAACGATTATATATTAAAACATCTATAAATGTCAACTAAATGTCAACATTTTTTATAAATTTATAATATTTTTCAAATTATTGTTGATAAAAACTATTTTTTTTGATATTATTAATTGAAATAATAGGGATTTACGGCTTTGGGAGTTTTTTTATATCTCTTTTAATATTTAAAATATATTTTTTATTTGTTTTAAGCCGTTGTTATCAACATCTGTGGATTGTTTTGTGGATAACACTAACATTTTTATTTGTTAAAATAAAAGGAGTTTTTATAAAAATGAATACAGAAATTAATCAAATATTAAAACAAGCAAAAGAATTATTAAAAGATGAAATGTCTCAAATATCTCATAAAACTTGGATAGAACCTTTACAAATATCAAGCATTGTTGATAATAATGTGGTCTTAGTTTCAGAGGATTCTTTTAAAAAAGATATGGCAGATACAAAGTTTCATGATCTAATAATGAATACATTTTCTTTTCTTTTACAAAAAAATTGTACATTGTCAATTATATGTAAAGAAGATGTTTCTATAGATGAAAAAACTATTAATTCAAATTCTTATTCAAATAACAATGATTATTTAAGTACTTCTTTAAATTCAAAATATAATTTTAGTACTTTTGTTGTTGGAGATAATAATAGGTTTGCACATGCTGCATCTCTTGCAGTAGCTGAAGCTCCAGCTTCTGCATATAACCCATTGTTTTTATATGGAGGTGTTGGTCTTGGAAAAACTCATTTAATGCATGCAATTCGGAAATGAAGTTCTTATAAATAATAAAAATTCTAATGTATTATATGTTACATCTGAAAGATTTACAAATGAATTTATAGACGCTTTAAAAAGTGCAAGTACTGAAAAATTTAGACAAAAATATAGAAATATAGATGTATTGTTAATTGATGATATTCAATTTATTGCAGGAAAAGAACGTCTTCAAGAAGAATTTTTTCATACTTTTAATACACTTCATGAAAATGGCAAACAAATTGTGTTGTCTAGTGATAGACCACCTCGTGATATTCCTTTGTTAGAAGATAGATTGAAATCTAGATTTGAATGGGGGTTAATTGCAGATGTATCTATGGCAGATTATGAAACTCGATTTGCTATTCTTAGGAAAAAGAAGGATGAAAAGCATTTAATAATTGATGACAATATATTATCTGATATTGCTGCAAAAATAGATTCAAATATTAGAGAATTAGAAGGTGTTTTTAATAAACTTGTTGCTCAATCTTCTTTAACTCATACACCTATATCTATGGAAATGGCAGAAAAAGCTATTAATGATATTATACGACAAAAAGCTTCTGTAATTTCTATTGAATATATCCAAGAAATGATTTGTAAATATTTTAATATAACAATAAAAGATTTAAAAAGTTCTCAAAGGTCAAACAATATAACTTTTCCTAGACAAATAGGAATGTATCTATGTAGAATTTTAACAAATGAGTCTTTTCCTAAAATAGGTGAATCTTTTGGAAAAAGAGACCATACAACAGTTATGCATGCATATAAAAAAATAGAACAAGAAATAAAACAATCTCCAGAATCAAATACAAAATTAATTGTGGATAGTGTTAAAAAAATTATCCTATCAAAAGAATGATATATATTTAAATAAAATTTAATCTTTTATGAAAATTATGTTTGTAAAACATGTTTTTTGATAAAAAACTCATTTCTCTTCCTACGGAAGTAAGAAAAAGGTTATCCATAGGTTGTTGTGTAAAACTCTAAAAAAACTGTTAATTATTAAAGTTTTTATAATATTTTTTAACACTGTTAATAACTTTTTTATTTATCAACAACCATATACACATAAATTTTACTACGGATATAAATCAAAATCTTAGTTTTACACAGAATCCACAGGACCTAATACTAATAATACTATAAATATTTATTAATATAAAAAAAGGGAGTTAAAAATTATGAAAATTATTTGCGAAAAAGAAAATTTATTAAAAGGAATTAATTCTGTTGTTAGGGCAGTACCTTCTAGAACTACTATGCCAATATTAGAAGGAATACTTATACAAACAAATAAAGATAAGTTAAAACTAACATCTTATGATTTAGAACTAGGTATTGATTATACTATGGAGTGTGAAGTAATAGAAGAAGGAAATACTGTAGTAAATAGTATAATGTTTAGTGAAATAATAAGAAAATTACCAGATACAGAAATAAAAATTGAATTGAATAAAAATAAATTATTAGTTATAGAATGTGAAGGTTCTTTATATAAACTGTCTACAATGAATCCAGATGAATTTCCAGAATTACCAAAAATAATTATAGAAAATTCTATAGAAACAGAACAAACAGTCTTAAAAAACATGATAAGAAAAACAATATTTGCAGTAAGTATAGAAGAAAATAGACCAATTTTTACAGGATGTTTATTTGAAGTAGTTAATAATAGTTTAAATGTAGTTGCAGTAGATGGATTTAGAATGGGATGGATTAGCAATAGTTTAAGTAATTCAACAAATAACTTTAAAGCAGTAATTCCTGGAAAAACATTAAATGAAGTCAATAAAATAATTTTAGATTCATTTGACACTATAAAAATTGGTGTCTCTACAAATCAAGCTATATTTGAAATGGAAAATTGCAAAGTAGTTACAAGACTTTTAGATGGAGAATTTTTAAACTATTCAAGTGTAATTCCAAATAATTGGGAAACAAGAATAAGGGTAAATAAAAATGCTTTACAAAATTGCTTAGAGAGAGTAAGTTTAATTTCTTCTTCTACAATAGAAAAAGAAAAAAAATATCCAGTAAAAATATCAATAGATGTTGGAAAAATTGTAATATCTTGTACTAATCAAACAGGTGATGCAAAAGAGGAAATGTATACAGAAACAGAAGGAAAGAGCTTAGAATTAGCAGTAAATCCAAAATATTTTCTAGATGCATTAAAAGTTATAGAGGATGAAGAAATATATGTATCTTTTGGAACAAATATTTCACCTTGTATAATAAAACCAGTTGATGAAACCGCCAGAAATTATACATATATGATTTTACCAATAAGAATGAAAGAAGAATAAAATGTATATAAAAAAGATAAAATTGATAAATTTTAGAAACTATACAAGTCAAGAAATAGAATTTGACAAAAATGTAAATATAATATATGGTGATAATGCTCAAGGAAAAACAAATATATTAGAATCAATTTTTATTTGCAGTTTAGGAAAATCTTTTAGAACAAATAAAGATAAAGAATTAATAAATAAAAACAAAGAATATAGCAAAATAGAAATGATTAGTTTAAAAGAAGACAGAGAAGTAAATATAAAGTTAGAATTACAAAACAAAAAAAATTTTTACATAAATGAAATTAATACAAAAAAAATAAGTGATATATTAGGAAAAAATTATGTGGTTTTATTTACACCTGAAGATATAAATATTTTGAAAAATGAACCTAGCAAAAGAAGAAGATTTTTAAATATTATGATAAGTCAATTAAGACCAGTATATGTTCATTTGTTAAACCAATATAATAAAATAGTAGAGCAAAGAAATATTTATTTAAAACAAATAAAATATGAAAAAAAACCAATAGAAAATTTAGAAATATGGGACGAACAAATTGTAAATATAGGAAAAAAAATATTTGAATATAGAAAAGAATTTATAGAAAGAATAAATGAAAGAATTTATGAAATTCATTTAAAAACCACAGAAAATAAAGAAAAAATAAAAATAAAATATATATCTAATATACGGAAAAAATTATTTAGAAAATTTGAAAAAAAACAAAAATAGTGATATACAAAAAGGATATACAGAAATTGGAGTACACAGAGATGATTTTGAAATTTATATAAATGATAATCCTGTTTCAATTTATGGTTCACAAGGACAAAAAAGAACAACAATAATTTCTTTAAAACTTGCAGAAGCAGAAGTAATACATGAAGAAATAGGAGAAAAGCCTGTTATTTTATTAGATGATTTTATGTCAGAATTAGATAAAAGAAGAATACAAGGGTTATTAGAAAATATAAAAGAAAATCAAGTAATTATAACGTGTACAGATAGTTTTAAAATAAATAATTCAAATTATAAATTATTTAAAGTTACAAATGCACAAATAGAAGTCATTTAGAAAAGGGGAGTAAAAAAATGGAAAAATTCGAACATGAGTATAAGGCAGATCAAATTCAAGTATTAGAAGGGTTAGAAGCTGTTAGAAAAAGGCCAGGAATGTATATAGGGTCTGTATCTGTAAGAGGCTTACATCATTTAGTATATGAAATAGTAGATAATAGTGTTGATGAAGCATTAGCAGGATATTGCAAAAATATAAATGTTACAATAGAAAAAGGAAATATAATAAAAGTAGAAGATGATGGAAGGGGAGTTCCTGTAGATATTCATCCGAAAACAAAAATATCTGCAGCAGAAACAGTTTATACTGTTTTACACGCAGGAGGAAAATTTGGTGGAGATAGTGGATATAAAGTATCTGGTGGTTTACATGGAGTTGGTTCATCAGTAGTAAATGCTTTATCTTTTTGGACAGAAGTTACTATACAAAGAGATGGTGGAATATATCAAATGTCTTTTGAAAGAGGAAAAACGGTAAAAGCTTTACAGAAAATAGGAGAATCAAAAAAAACAGGTACTACTGTTAGATTTTTGGCAGATGATACTATTTTTGAAACATTAGAATACGAATATGAAGTTTTAGAAAACAGATTAAGGGAAATGGCTTTTTTAACAAAAGGTTTAAGAATAACATTAACAGATGAAAGGGAAGAGACACCTAAAAAGTCAGAATTTTGCTATGAAGGTGGACTAGTATCTTTTGTGGAGTATTTAAATAAAAATAAAGAAAAAATAAATCAAAAAGCAATTTATATTGAAAAAAATGGAGAAGTACCTGTTGAAATTGCAATTCAATATACAACAGCATATTCAGAAAACATATATTCATTTGTAAATAATATAAACACAATAGAAGGGGGAACTCATTTAGAAGGATTTAAAAGATCTCTTACAAAAGTATTTAATGATTATGCAAGAAGCCATAACATATTAAAAGAAAAAGATTCTAATTTACAAGGAGAAGATATTAGAGAAGGAATAACAGCGATAATCTCTGTTAAAGTAAAAGATCCGCAATTTGAAGGACAAACAAAAACAAAACTTGGAAACAGTGAAGTAACTGGAACGGTACAAAGTACAATGAATGAAGAGTTGTCAGCTTTTTTAGAAGAAAATCCTACAGTTGCAAAAGCTATTTTAGAAAAATGTATTAGTGCATCGAGAGCAAGAGAAGCAGCAAGAAAAGCGAGAGAATTAGTAAGAAGAAAAAATGTTTTAGAAAATACAACACTTCCAGGGAAACTTGCTGATTGTAGTAGTAACAATCCAGAAGAATGTGAAGTTTATATAGTAGAGGGAGATTCTGCAGGAGGAAGTGCAAAACAAGGAAGAGATAGAAAATTTCAGGCGATATTACCACTTTGGGGAAAAATGTTAAATGTTGAAAAATCAAGAGCAGATAAAATATATAATAATGATAAACTTCAGCCAGTTATTTTAGCTGTTGGAGCAGGAATCGGTTCAGATTTTGATGTTACAAAAATAAGGTATGGAAAAATAATAATAATGGCAGATGCAGATGTTGATGGTGCACATATTAGAACATTATTATTAACATTTTTCTTCAGATACATGAAACCATTAGTAGAAAATGGAAATATATTTTTAGCACAACCACCATTATATAAATTATCAAAAAAAGGAATGAAGGATTTATATTGTTATACAGATGAACAATTAGCAAAAAATCTGGAACAGCTTGGAAGAGAAGGAATGAATATACAAAGATATAAAGGGTTAGGAGAAATGAATCCAGAACAGTTATGGGAAACTACAATGAATCCAGAAACAAGAACTATGGTACAAGTTACAGTAGATGATGTAATAAAGGCAGATGAAATCTTTACTATATTAATGGGAGATGAAATTGCCCCAAGAAGAGAATTTATAGAAAAAAATGCTAAATTTGTTAAAAACCTTGATATTTAAAACTAATAGCTCGGAATTACCCCGAGCTATTATCGATAAAGCTCATATTAATCTTCAGCTAAAACTAAATTACATAAATTTTTCACCTAATATATATTGCTATATAACTAAGCAATAAACCACATAAATTAATCACTTGCTCGACTATAAAAACACCATAAGAAACTGTATTCATCCGCGAGGGATTAAAAACAACCCCTTTTTCAATATTTTAAAGAAATAGTCTATAAATATTAAATATAGATATTAATATAATCTTAATCCAACCATAGTACCTATAATTTAGCCACATATAAAAGAAAAAACAAATATAGCTTACATACAAATACTATAATCTACGACTCCGACACAATATAATCCAAAAGAACCATATTATATCTTTGCTCGAACAAAGAAAAACCCCAATAAATAAAGAATCCTAAATTGCTCTTAATTCAATTAAATATAAACCTTATGATATTATTATGTTCTAAAAAACAAAAAAAATTCTGGAAAAAGTTTCAAAAAAATATTGACAACTGATGGAAAAAAATGTAATATACATATATACAAGAAAGGAGGAATAAAAATTAATAAAATCAATTCTGTGCAGAATTGGTTGCCAATAGATGTAATTCTAGAAAATGGAATAATAAAACTAAAAAATCATTCTTATGTAAAAATAATAAAAATTATTCCTATAAATTTTAATCTTAAATCAAATCTAGAAAAAGAGGCAATTTTAAATTCTTATAAAATTTTTTTAAAAACTTGCAATTTTGATATTCAAATATTAATTCAAAGCAATAAAGAAGATTTATCTAAACATATTTCAAATGTAAAAAATCAAACAAAAAAAGAAAAAGAAAATATAAAAATATTATCTGAAAATTATTTAAAATATATTCAAAAAATAAATAAAAATAAGAAATCGTCATCTAAAAACTTTTATATTCTAATAAAAGAAAATCCAGAAAATAAAAAACAAAAAATAAATGAAAATTTAGAAAAAATAATTTTTGATAAATTAAATGATAAATATTTTAATATAAAAGAATGTCTATCTAGGTGTGGAAATATTGTTTTAGATATATCAGAAAAAAAACCTGCAGAAAAAATATTATATTCTTTTTTAAATTCAAGAAAAGATTTATTAGAAAACTAAAAATAAAGGAGGAAAAAAATAAAAATAATAAAAAATAAAATAAAAAAAATAAATATGAATGAATTTTCACAAAAAGATAGTATTTCTCCAGCATATATAAATTTAAATAATCCAAAATATATAGAATTAGATAACATGTATTATTCAGGAATAATTATAGTAAATTATTATAGAGAATATAATGATTTAATTCTAAAAAAAATATTAGATGCTAATTTAAATATGAATATTTCTATTTTTTATGAAAAACAAAATCCATATAAAATTATAAGAAATTTAACATATCACATTGCAAATGTTGGTGTAGATTTAAAAGAAGGAAATCAAAACAAACAAGATATTGATATTGCTGCATTTACATATAATGATGCAAAATATATTAGAAAAGAAATTCAAGTAAACAATGAAGACCTTTATTTTTTATATATTTATATAAATATATTTTCTCAAAACAAAAATGAACAAGAATATTTATTAAATAAAATAGAGGGAATTTTACAGAGTATACGGACTTCAAACAAGGAGAGCAAATTTTAGGCAAGAGCAATTATTTTTATCTTGTATGCCATTAGCAGAAAACAATAATGATGTTAAATATGCTAGCAGAAGGAATATATTAACAAGTGGATTGGTTTCTACATACCCCTTTATATCATCAACAATTTTTGATGAAGAAGGAATTTTTTGTGGCACAAACATATATAATGATTCTTTAGTTTTTATAGATAGATATAAACAGGAAAAATATAAAAATGCCAATATGTGCATATTTGGAACTAGTGGTTCTCGGAAAGTCATTTTATACAAAATTAATGGTTTTGAGATATAGATTTCTTGGAATAGAACAATATGTAATAGATCCAGAAAGAGAATATGAAAAACTGGCAAAAAATGTTAACGGAAGCATATTAAAAATAGGACCGAACTCAAATACATATATAAATGTTTTAGATATTAGACAAGAATCAATAGAAGATGAAAATGGATATTTAGCAACAAAAATAAGTAGACTTATTGGATTCTTTAATTTGATTTTCGGTGAATTAGATGAAGAAGAAAAAGCATTGTTAGAAGAAAAATTAATTGAATGTTATAAACAAAAACAAATAACTTTTGATGATGATAGTTTATATAAAACAGAAGAAAATAAAATTAATATAAAACCTATTTTTAAAACAAGTAAAGATATGCCATTATTGGAAGATTTATATAATATTTTAGGACAAGATAAAAAAACTAAAAAAATGCAAATAAAATTAATACCATTTGTAAAAGGATCTCTTAATTTTTTTAATAATTATACAAATTTAAAATTAGATAATAATTTAATTATTGCAGATGTTTATGATTTAGGTGAAGAAAATTTAAAATATGGAATGTATCTTTTTATTGATTTGTTTTGGGATAAAATAAAAAATAATAGAGAAATAAAAAAGGCAATTTATTTAGATGAGGTATGGAGATTAATAGGAGTTACTTCAAATAAAGATGTTGCAAGCTTTATTTATAAAATATTTAAAACAATTAGAAAATATGGAGGAAGTAGTGTTGCAATTACTCAAGATGTTTCTGATTTGTTTAGTCTAGATGAAGGGATATATGGAAAAAGCATTTTAAACAATTCAAGTAATAAAGTATTTTTTGCGTTAGAAGAAGAAAATATATTAATTTTAAATAAATATACGAATTTATCTGAAAAAGAAAAAATAGAAATAAAATCATTAAAAAGAGGCGAATGTTTAATTTTTGCAGGAGAAGAACATATATTAACAAAAATAGATGTAGACGAATTTGAAAAAAACATCATTGTTTAAAAATAATAAACAAAT
>JAUNSM010000025.1 GCA_030539215.1 Clostridia bacterium | reverse complement strand
GTGTCCTTTTCCTAAAATAATTTCATGGGGTGATCTTATCACAAGTTATTCATATTTTTTCAACATTTTTATTTGACTTTATTGTGTTTTTGTTTTATGATTTAGAAAAATACATTTATTGGAGGTAAATTTATGAGTAATTTAGTATCTTATTTATTTGAAACAAATGCTTTAAAAATTTGTCCAGATAATAAACCTTTTTGGTATACATCTCGGAAAAATAGGTCCATATTATATAAACACACATTTTCTTTATGGAAGTGAAAATGACGCAGTTGATTTGCTTAATTTTATAGATTATGAAAAATCTAATATAGAAGAGCTTCCTAAAAAAATCTTTGAAAAGACATTTGAACATTACAAACAAAATCAAATTTACAAAAGTATAATTGATGAAATGATTTTATTTATTAAGGAAAATATAAACATAAATGAAATTGACTATATATCTGGTGGAGAAAGACGAGATTGGTTTTTTTCTAATGTAATTGCAAATTTACTTAATAAACCACATATTACAATATTTAAAGATTTAAGTGCTATAGTAAATGATAGCAATTTTGAAGAAAAATTTGGTAAATCAAAAGTTAAAAATAGCAAAGTATTGCATATAGCAGATTTAATTACAGAAGCTTCTAGTTATTTAAGGTCATGGATACCTGCAATTGAAGGTCTAGGTGCACAAATTGTATGGAGCACAGTAGTAGTAGATAGAATGCAAGGTGGAAAACAAAAATTAGAAAACAAAAATATTAAATCTTTCTCTATTATAAATATTGACGAATCTTTATTTAAAGTAGCTCTTGATATCAATATGATTAATGAAAATCAATTTGAAATGTTAAAAAATTTTTATGAAAATCCGGATAGAACAATGAAAAACTTTTTAATAGAACATCCAGAATTTTTAGAAAATGCACTTGCGTCTGATGAAAAAACTGCTCGGAAGAGCTAAATTATGTATAGATAATAATTTATATAATTTATAAATATAAAGCTGACAAAGGTAGCCTAACCTTGTTATACACGAAAAAAATCTTATATGGGGTCAAGATAAAATCCGATTTTTTCTATATAATAATTTTTTTTATTTTTTTCCAAAAAATGGTAGACACCTTTTCCAGAAAATGGTAAAATTTGTTTAACAAATTTTACTGGAGGTGTACTTATGAATTTCGATTTTAGCAAAGTTGAAAATTATCTAGGTTCTTCGTACTATATTCAGGAACGGCTTTTTCTCAATATAGTACAAACTCCATGGTTCATTAACGAATTCGAAAGGTTATTCCTTGAAAATTCTAAATGGTCCAAGCGTTCAGCTTATGAGCCAGTATTCTTTTTTCTTGAAGATTTACGTTTAAGAAATCTTCATGAACAAAGGTATACTAACCGAACAGGGAATACTATTTTACTAAAGTTTATTGGCCTAGATGAAACACTCGTAATTTCTATTTATTTGTATTCCTAATGTGAAACTGCAAAATGAAAAGATATTTTCTCATTTTGCAGTTTTTTTTTACTTCATAAATGCTTCATATGTTCTATATGCTGCATATATGTCAAATTTACTTGTTACTTCATATGGTGAATGCATTGATAATACTGGAACTCCGCAATCTATTACATCTATTCCTTTGTTTGCTAAAATATATGCTATTGTTCCTCCTCCACCTACATCTACTTTTCCTAATTCTCCTATTTGATATGGTATTTCATTTTTCTCTAACATAGCTCTTATTTCTGCTACATATTCTGCATTTGCATCAGATGCTCCAGCTTTTCCTTTTACTCCTGTATATTTGTTAAACCCTATTCCATACCCTAAAAATGATGCATTATTTCTTTCTGAAACTGATGCATATATTGGGTCTAATGCTGCATCTACATCTGCTGATAACATTCTTGAATTGCAAAATACTTTGTCTAATAAATTTGGTCTGTTTTCTCCTCTTTTATTTAATAATTCTGCAATAAATGTATCAAATACATTTGATTCCATACCTGTATTTCCCATACTTCCTATTTCTTCTTTGTCTGATAAAATACATACTGCTGTTTTTTTAGGATTATTAATATTTAATATTGCTCTAAGTCCTGTATAACTACATGCTCTATCATCTTGTCCATATCCTGCTACCATACTTTTATCAAATCCTAAACTTCTTGCCTTAAATGCTGGAACTAATTCTATCTCTGAACTTAATAAATCACTTTCAACTATTCCATATTTTTCATTTAGAATTTTTAATATATTTAATTTTACTTTTTCTGTTGTTTTGTCATCTCCATATGGAATGCTCCCAATTAATAAATTTAAGTCTTCTCCTGATATTCCTTCTTTTAATTTTTTCTCCAATTGCTCTTGAGCTAAATGTGGCAAAAGATCTGTTATTGTAAATATTGGGTCATTTTCATCCTCCCCTATATTTATTTTTACTTTTTCTCCATTTGTTTTAACTATTACTCCATGTATACTTAAAGGAATTGCTGTCCATTGATATTTTTTTATTCCTCCATAATAATGAGTTTTAAAATATGCAAATCCATTATCTTCGTATAGTGGACTTGGCTTTAAATCTAACCTTGGGCAGTCAACATGTGCACCAACTATATTTAAACCTGCCTCTAACATATCTGTTCCAATTACCGCTATATATACACTTTTGTCTCTATTTATATAATATACCTTGTCTCCTGGCTGAATAACCATTTTTTGTCTTATATCTGTAAATGCATTTTTTTCTAGTATTTCTTTAGTAAAATCTATTACTTCTCTTTCTGTTTTGCATTTACTTAAAAAATGAATATACTCATCTCCAAAAGTATTTATTATATTTTTTTGTTCCTCATTTAGACTTTCCCAACCGCACTTTTTTTCATTAAATAATTTTTCTTTTAAAATTTCATATTCTGACATTATAATCTCCTTTCATTTGTTTTTTAAATTATATCACAAGCATTTTTTTCATACAATATTTACTAATAATTTTATTATCTCTATTTTTACTAGATAATAGTTTTCTAATTTTAGACTTAAAAACATACAGTCTGTCTCTATTTGCTTACTTTAATTATTAAAAATCATTATTCAGTAAGGTTCTAAACAAATAATTTAATTATATATATTGCAAATATTAATAATAATATTGCTCCTTTATTTCTTGTAATTATATTCTTTTTTCCAATAAAATTAAATAACCATATTATAAATGTTGAAATTGTTAAAAGTACTAAATTTTGATTGAATTCATTAGCAAAATCAAGTGGTGTTATTATTGAGCCTACTCCTAATATTAAAAATAGATTTAATACACATGAACCTACTAAATTTCCTACTGCTAAATCTGTGTCTTTTTTTATAACTGCAAATATTGAAGTAACTAATTCTGGCAGAGCTGTTCCTATTGCAACTATTGTTAACCCTATTATCCTTTCTGGTACATTAAACATTTTTGCAATATTGCTTGAATTGTCAACTACAAAATCTCCTCCATATTTTAATAAAACAATTCCAATTATTATGAATAAAATTGATTTCATAATTTTTATTTCTTTATTTTTTTTCGAATTTTTTTCTTGTTTATATGTTTTAACAATATCATTTATTTCTATAATTATTGGATAAGAAAAATAAAATATAAACATTATTATAAGAATTGTTCCATCTCTTCCATTTATTACAGAAGGCATACTTCCAAGCATTCCTAATCCCATTGATAATATAAGAAGTGTTGCAAAAAATGCTATTGGTATATGTATTTTTTTGGCATCTTTGTCAATTTCTACAGGTATTATTACTGCCATTAATCCTAATATTAATAACGAATTGCATAAATTGCTTCCTATTGCATTTCCTATTATTAAATCTGTTGCACCTTTATTTGCTGACGTTATTGTTATTATTAATTCTGGTGCAGATGTTCCAAGTGCTACTATTGTTAAACCTATTAACATTTCTGGTATATGAAATTTTTTTGCAATATTAGTAGAGCCTTTTATTAAAACATCAGCTCCTATTACTAACAGAAAAAAACCAATTATTATCATTAGTACTTTACAAAACATAAACCCTCCATTTAGTAAAGTCTTAAATATTATATCCAAAAATAAATTTTTAAGCAAATTTTATTTAAGAACTTTATATAATGATAAAGGAGAAAAAAGTTTTAATCCTTTTTCCCCCTTTTATTTGTTGTTTAGTTTTTTAATACAAATTTCTTTATTAGTACTATTCCTACTCCTATTACTGCTATTCCACTTAATACTATTATTGCTATTTGTATTACTATTGTTTTGTCTGTTCCTGTTGGTTTTGTTATTATAATACTTTCTCCCCAGAATTCATCGTCTTCATTTAGTTTTTTTGCTCCTTCTGGCTTTGTACTATTTTGTGTTACATATGTTATTCCGTCTTTTATCCAACTATTATCTAGTGTTACCTCTGTATCATCACTATGTACATAAATTAAATTAGCTGGTGTTGCCTCCATGTTTCTTCTTCCTGCTGCATTTGAATATTGTGTTATTTCTGCTAAATAACTTGGATATGTTCCGCCTATCTCACCATTTGTTACTGATGATAATACTGTTGTTAGTTTTAATGTTTTGCTATAGTCTGTTTCATCTTTACTTAAAACATTAAATTTGTCTTCATTCTGTATTATTGTTTCTATTTCTTTACCATCTATTACCAAGTTTCCATCTGTATCTATATATGATTTATCTTGATTTGAGTTAATTGTTTTAAATGAATTTCCTGCCGTATCTTTATTATATTTTAAATCATTATTTAATGCTTCTTCTAATGTTTCTACTTGTGATGGTATTAGAGTGTCATTATCTCCTTTATGTCCTGTGTAGTAATACTGACCTAAATATGTTCCATATATATGTGTATTTCCTTTTGTAACTTTTTTTATTTCGTTTTCTTTGGCTTCTAACAATTCTTCATAGCTGTTTTGAGCTTCTGTTTGATTTCCATTATAATCATCTTTATATGCATTTACTAAAAATACACTTAAATAATCATCTTCACTCTCATTTTTTATTACATATGTATATTCTACTTCTAATGTTGCTCCTTGTGCCAATTCTTCTACATCAGTTTCTACCTTCCAGAAGCCTCTATCATCTCTTGTTGATTTCATTGTTGAAAGTCCACTTGTTGAGCCACTTGTTGTTATTGCACTATTTTTTAACACATCTTCTATTTTGGCACTTGCATCAACTATTGGTTGTACTCCTGTTCCATTTGGTGTTATTTTTAATGCTGTTATGTGTTTTTCTAATACTAGTTTTGTTTCTGGTCTTTTTGCTAATCCAAAGTTCATATTATCAAATTTTATAGAATTTGCAATATATTTAAACGATACTGTCGTACTATTATCTGTTGTACTGTTATCTTCTGCATCTATTGGAACATTTATTCTTGATGTTTCTGCTGCCATCCATGTGTTTTGTAGCATTTCTTTACTTTTTTGTTCTAACTCAGTTGCTTTTCCATTATCTATTATAGTTGAGTATGCCATTACACTTAACCTTCTTGCTTCATTGTCTCTTGCTATTGATGAACCTTCTACATAGTTTTTAGCACTATACCATTCTGAATTATATTTTGAATCTATTGTTGATTGATAGTCCTGACCATTGTATGTTTGTACATTTAATGCTGAATTTTTATATTTTTCTGATGTGATATCATATGTACTTCCATCTCCATAAATAAATCTTATTATGTAATTTGCTGGTATAAAATCAGTAAATTCATATTGCCCTTGCCCATCATTTTTTACATCGTTTATATATTCTGTTCCAGAATATCCATTTCTTGCTGTTGTTTTTACAATATTGCTTCCAGACCTTGTTTCTTGCCAGATGTATTCATAATATTTGTCATTAATCTTTTTTACTTCTATTAATTGTACTATAACATCATTTATACCTTTTTCATTTTCATTTAGTATTCCATCACCAGATTTTTTATTACCATCATCAAATACAGTTCCTGCAATTTTTCTTTGTTCGTCTTTTACTTTTATATTTATTCCTTGTGCTTCGTCTGTATCGTCTTCATTACATCCTTCTGCTACATTACCTGGGCATGAATCATTGTCTATTAGTCCTTCATTTGTACTGTATGATAATATTTCTACTATGTTTGCACATGTTATGTCTTTTGGTAAAGCTCTTGTTCCGTCTTCTGATTTTTTTACTTCAAATGTAAAGTATAATTCTTGTCTATAGTTGTTATCACTACTTAAGTTGTTTGCAAATTCTGATACTCTTGCTACATTTTTCCCTTCTATTCTTGGGATTGTAGTATCATTATCATTAAATGTTATTGGTTTTCCTTCTGCATTTGTAGCTGATACAAATGTATAATTTTGATCATAATAATATGCTAATTCATTTACTTTTGCACTATTCGTACTCTGATTTGTAATTATTACTTTGTATGTTACAAATGCCTTTAACTCTTTATCAATATCTCTGTTATTAGCAAATTTATCTATATCGTTTTCTGCATTATTATTTTGTATTGCATTTTCTGTCACATAATCACTTATTCTATAGTTGTAATCTGAATAATATAAATATAGATTATATATTAAATCACTATTAGTTGAAGTATTTTTGTCTAATAACTCATCTAACTTAATATCACTTAAATCTCCATCTAAAATCTGATTATAATTATATGTTGTTTCTTTTCCATTTATTGTTAATTTTGCTGAATCTATATCCATTCCTACTGCTAAATCAAAATATCTTTCTACTAATCCATAATTAACATTTTCTGTTGTTTCTGTATAAACATTAGTTTTTGCCTGCATTTTAAATGTATTATCATTCCCAGGTGCTTTTTCTGCATGATTAGTTCCATCTATGTCTGCACGTAAAACAGACTTTCCATCTTTGTAACTGTACAATAATCGCGTTCCGTCGTTAGATGCAGTTTTAGTAATAGTTGTAAATCTTTTATTAAAGTTTGATCTTATAGCATTTTCTTCACTAGCCTTTGAGTCCTCATCTGCTATAGGAGTATTAGTATATTTTATTCCATTATATTCAAATACAACGTAATATCCATCTTGTGGCATATCTTTGAATTCATAATATCCCACTGCGTTTGTATTAGTTGTGCTAACTAATTTTCCGTCTTGGTTGTATAAATATACTGTTACACCTTGTAATTTATTTTCTGCTTCGTCTATTTTACCATTTGGTAGCTGTGGATTTTTTACTCCAGTCTGTCCATCTTGCCATACTGTTCCTGATAGTGTTATTACTTTTTTAACTTCGTTTTTTAATGTTAGGACAAGTTGATCTTTATCTAAACTAAAATATTTACCATCTAACGCGTTATTCTCGTATGGATCATTTTGTCTCTCATTTAATGTCCATTTATTATCCTTGTAATTAAGAGTTAAAGATAATTTTGCTGGTAATTTTTCATATCCTTCTGGTGTACTTATTTCAGTTATAGTATAATATACTGTGTTTGTTGTTGAAGCTTTAACACTTTGTATTGCATTTATTTCGCCATTTTCGTCTGTTATTAATCCGTTTATAATTATTCTCTTAATATCACCATTATTATTTGGTCTATATAAACTAATATCACTATTTTCTATAGCTATTGATTTTTCGAAAGCTAGATCTTCTATTTTATATATGTTATTATTTATTTTTACAGATTCAACATTATATAAATATACTTGAAATTCAACACCTTGTAATCTGTTATTTCCAGAACTGTCTGTTTTAATTATTTTTAAGTTATTTATTTCTTGACGTTCTTCATTTTTTAATGTTATGGTAGCAGTGTCTTTATTTAAGTTAAAATATTCTTTATATTTATCTACACTAATTTCTGTTATTTGTCCATTAGTATTATAATTAATAGTTAAAATTACTGGATCAAGTAGTCTTTTATAACCCGTAGGCGAAGATGTTTCAGTTATTTTAAGCTTAAAATAACCTTTTTCACTAGATTGTGGCTTAACTGTAATTTTTTTTATTCCAATTGTTGTAGTTATACTAGTTGCGTTATCAGAAAAAGTCGCATTATCTATACACTCTATTTTAACAGTAGCAGTATTTGATATTGCATTAAGATTCATATCAGTCTTTTTTAATGTCACTTTAACAAGTGGTTGTTGTTTTTTTTCTCTATATACATCAAAGATCATTCTTCCTTGGCTACCGCTCAACTCCCTGTCCTATAAAAACAAATATTCCATAATAATCATATTCGTCTGTTGTAGTTCCAAGGCAATTGTAATCAAAGTCTCTATTGTTAGTCATTACTTCCCAGTTTTTTATACCAGCTTCTTTAATTTTTGTGTGAAAGTTGTCATCTGCAAAATGATCTCTAATATGTCCAGCATTTTCAACTGAACTTTTAGCTAAATATGCTTCTCTTAAAATTTTACTAAAATAACTTACATTATTACTTGGAATAGTTTTATTTTCTGATTTAATATTTGGTACAGATAAACTTGTAGTATAGTATAAAGTTAATTTATTTTTTGAAATAAACAAAACCTTTTGGACACATGTCTTACCTATAGCTGCATCTAATTTTACTTTTGGATGCACACATACCATCTGACAAGCTTTTGTTGAACCAGTTCCTGCATCTCCAATGGTTGCTGCTCTATTAAAACTAGTTTCACTTGTGCTTGTTTTACCAATTTTATATCCTGGTTTCAAAACTATATCACTTGGTAAAGCTTGTTCTTTTAATTTGCTCCCAAGCTGCATAGTTTGATAAAGAACATTTGCAAGGTTATAATCTGTAGCTCCTGAATTAATAGTCCAAGTATAACCGTCCTCCTATAGATTTAATACTAACAGCAGAAACTGAATTGTTTAAACCTAAAATTATTAGTAATGTTGCAAAAATTAATAATATAATTAAGATAGTCTTTTTTAATTTACTTGTTTTTATTTCTTCTATTCCCATTTGCTTTTTCCTCCCTCCTAAACTCTTCTTTCCAGTACTTTTTTATTTATAATATATATTCCTAATCCCATTATTATCATACTACCTAGTACAATTCCAATGTACATCATTGGGCCACCTGTTTTTATTGAAACTATTAGGGTTGCTTTTGAAATATCGTCTTCTCCATCCTTTTTATTTCCTTCTATTGAATCTAAATCATCTATTCCTTTTAAGTTTGTACTTGCTCCTATCTCTGCTGTATTCTCTATCGCTCCTGTACTATCACTTTTTAATGTTTTAGTTAGTATCAGTTTAACTGTTTTTGATTGCTCTGGTAATATTGCTTCTTGTGTTAATGATAAATTGTGAAGATATCCATCTGAAGAAATATACCAATCAGGATTAGCTTCTGAGTTAAAGGTTAAGTCTTTTGGTATATAGTCTGTAATATCACTAACATATCCATCAATATCTCCTTCATTAGAAACTTTTATATCATATTCTATTAAAACAACTGAACCCTCCAACTGTTTTGCTGATATCTCTATTTTGGTAAAGTTTGTTTCTTCAAAATTATATGTAGTTGTACCTGTTTTATTTGTTACTACTACTTTTGATATGTATTTATTTAAGCTTAAATCAAATTTATTATTTTCTATTAAACCAATATCAATATTTGTTATATCTTTATCTAATACATTTATAGTATCTGTTACACCTACTAATTCTATTTTATCATTTAGTGTTAGTTGTTTAGAAATTACATCTGAATTTATTTGTTCATCCACACCTTCTGTTTTATATTTTGTAACAGAATATTTATTTACGTCATAATTAAATACTACAAGATAGTCTCCTTGAGCTATATTGTTAAATTTATATGTTCCTGTTGGTGAAGTTATTGTAGTTATTTCTTCTTCATCTTCTCCTATTACTGGATTTCCTTGTTTGTCTAATAGAATTACTTTTATTGATTGCATAACTTTTTCTTTGTTATCTCTGGTTCCATTTTTGTTTTCGTCTAGCCATGCTAAACCTGAGATTGAATATGTCTCTGATGAATCTGGATTTGATGTTGAATCTGAATTATCTATTTTAACTTGATTTGTTAATTTCTTTTCAATTTTGTTTACTGCTGATGCACTTATAGAAATCGTATTTGTTATTTTTGGATTATCATTTATAATAGCATCTAACATTGCAGTAATAGTAAGTGTTAAAGAATCATTAGCCTTAAGATTTAAGTCATCTATATAAATATTTCCCTCTTCATCAACCTCATATTCTTTAGCATCTTCATCATTTACTTGTGCAACTATACTTGTTACATTTAATTCAGCTGGTATTTTGTTAAATATATCAAGAGCACCTGTTTCTACAAGTCCAGCATTTTTTAATTTTAATGTATATATTATGGTATCGTCTAAATATAATGTTTCATTAACTTTATTTGATGTAAATTCTGCCTCTAGTTGTGTTTCAGATTGAAACATAGTTCTTATATATTCATTAGAATAATAAGTTTTATCCTTAATATTTGCGGTTGCAATTAATGTTATTTCGTTTTCTAATTTTGTTAAGTCTATTGACTTTGTTCTTAAAAATATATAAACTTCTTTAGTTTTACTAGCCTCTATTTCTTCTACATTTATATTTAATTTATTATCTTTGAAATTAATATTTATTCCTTCTTCATTTTCAATCTCTGATTGCTGTGCTTTCACATCATATATAATTCCTTCAGGTAAAGTTACATTAACTGGTATATTTGTTAAACTATCTTCTGTTAAATTTATTAACTCAATCGTAAAAATATTTCCGCTATTACTATATAAAACAGGTTCTTCATTAGAAGTATAATGTAATCTTAATGCTAAATCTCCTTCTGCAATTCTTTTTTCATCATTTATAGCTATATCCTCAATCCCGTTTGCTTCTATTAAAATATTATTTTTGAATTTATTTGCATTTTCTCCTTGTCCTAATTTTGTTATTACTTGATATTCAATTTCAATTGTTTTATTAGCTTCTATTTTTTCTATTGCAAACTCTTTGTAAGCCTCTCCATTCATTTCTCCGTAACTGTGTGTTTTTACCCATTCTTCTGTTTCAATATCTAAAATTTCTCCACCATCTTCAACTAATCCATAGAACACTCCATTTTCTATAGTTGCTGTTGTTGTTATATTATTTATAGTTTGATTAGATTTATTTGTTATTTCTATTTTATACCTTAAAATTTGCCCATTCATTATTGTATTATCTGTAAAACTTTTTCCTCCTACTGTTGTTTGCACATTAACCTCTAAATCGCTATTTTGTGTGCTAGTTAATAAATCTCTATTTCCCATAGTATTATTTAATGTAAATGTTGCTTTTTCTTCTTTTGACTGCCCATTTACATTATATTTCATCTTAAGAACATTATCTAAAGAAGCTTCCGATTCTTTACTCTCTTCATTTTCAAAAATATTATAATTTATTTCTGCAACTTCCTCTTGTTCCATTTCCTCTGCAACAATTTTAAATGCTTTAATATTATTATAGCTTTCAACAGCATTTACCCAAGTATTAGATTCTGGTGTTGCATTTTCTTCTTCTGAGTAATACATAGCAGCATTTTCTAAATTTGTTGTTACTCTTGATTTTAAATTTACTCCTTGTGGAATTGTTCCTAATATATTAATATTATCTATTTTTTCACCATTATTGTTAATAATTGTTGAACTAATTTCTGCTTCTTCATTGTTGTTATTTGTTATTGTTATATTATTTTGATTTACTTTTTCTATTACCTCTTCTCCCATTTTTATAGAATTTTTAGTAACAAGTCCTTCTTTAGAAATTATATTAAGATTATTTAAAAAATTTGTTGTTTCTCCATTATTAATACATGTAGTTTTTATTTCTACATTTTTATCTGCCATAAATGGATTTGCTACTACTTTTAAATCTATTACTATGTTTACTCCATTTATAGAACCTTCGTTGTATTTTATTTGTTCTCCTTCTAATTCAATTACTATTACTTTATTTCCATTTTCGTTTGTTATAATCTGTGAAGATTTTATGGCTAATTCATTTTGATATAATAGTGATATGTTTTCTATAAAAATATCTGTAATTTCTGTTGGTAATTCAATATTTATTATTGGATTTTTAAATAATTTGTTACTAATATTATTTGATTCTAATACTGCTGTTAATCTTAAATCATTTTCTGACTGGTTTGAAATTTGTGTTTTGTCTAAATTTACACTATATGTTGTTGTAGGTTCTAACAAATTAGAACTTGCTGTTTTTTCTAAACTTAATATTATATTGTTTTCTAAGTCTGTAGCTATTAATTTTGCTTTAGACTCTATTTTTGTAATTTCTGATATGTTTTCTATATTTAATACTTTAATTGATTTTTCATTTGTTATTTCTAATTTTCCTTCTTTTATAGGTTGTGTAGTTTCTATTATTATTTTGTTTATATTTTCTTCATATGTATATGTTAAGTATTGTTCTTCTGTTTCTGCTGAAAGCGCAATTTCTGCAAGTGTTGTAGTAACATCTTCTGCATTATATATTTTTATTGTTCCATCTGTTCCTAAAATGTCAATAGCTTGAGCTTTATTTATTTTTGTAGTTTTATAATTTGTAATTACATCTTGAGAATCTGATACATCTCCAAGGTCTTGAATAATCATTTTGCTATTTAAATCTGCATAAGAAACAAACAAATTATATCTTGTTTTATAATTTGTATCTTCTCCTATATACATATTTCCTTTATATATTCTCTGTGTGATTTCATTTTGTAAATCAAATATAGTTTCCTTTTCTTCTATGTTTTCTATTTCTAGTTTGTTTGTTTGTTGTATAGCTTCTGCTGTTCTTCCATATAGTTCTATTGTGCTTTTTGCTTCTGTAGAAAATGGTAATATTTGTGTGTTTTCTTCATATATATATGTAACTATAATCTCATCTTCACAATTCTTTTGCCAAGAAACTTTGTTTTCTGTTGTAGGATTGTTTAATATTTCTATATAAACTTTTTCGTCTTCTTCATTGTATTCCCATTTGCTTGTTTCTACATTTCCAAATTCTAAAGCTGATTTTCCATTTGTTGCAAAAGTATTGTATAAACTAACTTTTACTGTTTCTGGATTTACACCTATTTGTGGATTTTGAATTTCTAATTTTGTTGATTTTACTGGTGCAATATTTTCTTGAATGTTTGATTTAACTAGAACTTGTATTATTCTCTTATTTACTCCATTTATTTTATATGTTTTGTTTGTAATTATTTCTTGTGTTAATAAACTATTTGCTTCTGTTATTTCATCTGTTGTCCAATTTATCTTTACCATTTTTGTTGTTTGTATATCTGTAACATTTCCATTATTATCTGTATATTCTCCACTTAACTTTATTTCACTAACCATGTTTAATAAACTCAAATCATATTGTGAGTTTTTGCGTGCTACTATAGGTAACTCTATTGTTATTCCTTTTTGTGAAGATATTGATTCAAGCTCTTTTTCAAATATTGTTGAATTATCTTTTAATTCAAAATTTGAATTAGAAAACTCTAGTTTTGCATTTTCTAATCTTCCTTTACCTTGTACACTAACTGACATGTATAAATTAAGATCCTCTGAATTTATTTCTTTGCTTATTTCTTTTTTTGTTTTGTCATTATTATCTAAATATACATCAAACTTTACATCGTTTATATTTGTATTCTTATCTTGTGTATTTAGGTTAATTTCTGCTGCATATGAAGCCATATATTTTTCTAGCTGTGAACCGAAGTAAAGCAAAGTTAGTAAATGTTAATGTCATTACTAGTAGTGTTGCTATTACCTTTATTTTAACCTTTCCTGCGTTTAATTGCTTTAGATTTTTAAACATATCAGTTCCTCCCAAATAAAATTATTTAAAATGTCTCTTTTTACATTAATATAGCATTATTCTTACATTTTTACTGTTTGTTGTCAATATTGTTTTTTGCTTTTTATTTTTGTAAAATTATTTATTTTAAAATATGTATACGGAAGTTTAATTTTTAAAAATAAATAATAAAACATTACATTTTTATGACATTTTAATAACAATGCTTTTATAAGCAATATTTATAATTATTATACACGTTTATGTTAACTTTTTCAAGTGTTTTTGTCATTTTTATGTAAATGCATACCTATGCTTGCATATAATTTGCAGTTATATCTTTTATACTGTTTAAATCTTCTACAAATTCTTCTACATTTTCTGAATTATATGCAATTATTATAATTCCATTTTTCTCATCTGTTTCTTGATTGTGTAATCCTAATCTTGCATAAATGTTTTTTCCATATTCTGTTAAAATGTGCTGTAATTCTGGTACTTCTAGCCTTCTTTTACTTACTCTTATTGATATAATATACATTGTTTTACCTCCCTTTTATTTTATATTAAAGGAGCACAAGTCTCCATTTACAATTACACTCTACTTAGCAAAATGCTTTTCTTATCTTTATTATATTGTCTGTTGTTTGTATATATCCCTCTTTATAGCAAAAGTCTAGTTTACTTATACTAAATGGTTTTACATCTTTTAAATCTATTTCTATTACATAGTCACTAATTTTTATTGATTCTCTAATTAAATTTTCAATCATCAAATCTAATGACTGCATTGCTATATTATATATTGTGTTTTGTTTCCTTGGAGTTTTTATTTTAAATCTTATTGCAATTACTTTGTCTACACCAAGTTTTTTAAGTTCGCCTGTTGGTAAATTGTCAAATATTCCTCCATCAACAAATTGATATTTTTTGTAATCAAATGGAGCATACATTCCTGGAAATGTTGAACTTGCTCTTACCGCTTTTGCTATTTCTATATTATTTATATATTCCTCCCCTTGTAAGTCCTTATTATTTGTAAATATTATCTCTCTATCTGATATTAAATCAGTAGCAGGAATAGCTATAGGCATTTTAATATCTTGTATGTTTTTAATATTTTTTAATTTTGCTGCCTCTTCTAATGCTAATTCTATATTATAACTAGAGGTTACCCCTCCTAATTTTATTCCTCTTACTTCCTTTATTCCACTAAACAAATATTTAGGAGATATAGCCATAACAGATTTTGAGAAATAATTAAATAATTTTATCATTTCTTCTGTTGTATATCCCATTCCAAAAAGTGCTGCAACTATACTACCCGCAGAAGTTCCACTTATCGCACTTATTTTTATACCATTTTCTTGTAAGGCCTTTATTGCCCCTATATGTGCTGCTCCTCTTACTCCTCCGCCCTGCTAAAGCTAAACCAATCTTCATATCTATTCCTCCATTTTTTTAGTAATTTCTTCGTAGAACGGGTCGCCGAGGGCGGCGACACCCTACATTTATTTTTTCATAAATTACTTTACACTATTTTTTTATTATATCAAATATTTGGAAAATTTAATAGCTTTTATCTTTATTTATTTTAATTTTTGGTATATAATGGTTTGTAAAATAAAGTGATGTAGTCGCCCTTTGTTCTTGCCAATTTGAATTTCTGAATAAAGTGAGGAAATTTCAAGGGCAATAGCGATTACAGCATATATAATAGAAATTTCCTATTATAACAATTGTTGAAAACAAGGAGTTGAAATTTATGCAAACAGAATATAATTCTAAAAAAATTGAAAAAAAATGGCAAAACTATTGGGACGAAAAACAAAGTTTTAAAGCTAATAATAATGACAATAAAAAACCTTATTATATATTAGTTGAATTTCCTTATCCTTCAGGAGCTGGTCTTCATGTTGGTCATGTAAGGAGTTATACTGCACAAGATGCTCTTGCTAGAATGAAAAGATTACAAGGTTATAATGTTTTATACCCAATGGGTTGGGATGCATTTGGTAGTCCTGCTGAGCAATATGCAATTAAAAATCATATTCACCCAAAGGATGCAGTAAAAGAAAATATTAAAACTTTCAAAGGCCAAATGAAAGATTTAGGTTTTTCTTTTGACTGGTCTCGCGAATTTTCTACCACTGATCCTGATTACTATAAATGGACTCAATGGCAATTTTTACAATTTTATAAACACAATATGGCATATAAAGCTACTGTTCCTGTAAATTGGTGCCCAACTTGTAAATCGGTTTTATCTAATGAAGATGCAGCAGGCGGAGTTTGCGAAAGATGTGGAACTAGTGTTGAACAAAAAGAAAAATCTCAATGGATGCTTAAAATGAGTGATTATTCAGAAGATTTATTAAAAGGTCTTGATGATACTAATTTTGCTGACAGAGTAAAATTAGGTCAAATAAACTGGATTGGTAAATCTACTGGTGTTGAATTAGATGTGCCAATTGTTGGTGGTGGTGCTTTTTCGGTTTTTACTACTTGTATCGAAACAGTATATGGTATTACATTTTTTGTTATTGCACCTGACCGGTAAATTAATTAAGGAATTAATGCCTAGAATTAAAAATAAAGATGAAGTTAATAATTATATTAATGAAACTGCAAAAAAATCTACTATAGATAGAACAGATTTAAATAAACAAAAAACAGGTTGCAAAATAGATGGTGTTATGGCTATTAATCCTGTTAATGGAAAAGAGGTTCCTATATTTTTAGGTGATTTTGTATTAGGAGATTATGGAACAGGTGCTGTTATGGCAGTTCCTAGTCATGACCAAAGAGATTTTGAATATGCCAAAGTGCATAATTTAGAAATGATTCAAGTAATTAGTGGTAGAAACACTGATGAAAGTGCATTTGAAAAACATGATTATTTAAATAAAGGCTGTAAATTAATTAATTCGGAAGAATTTACAGGTCTTACTGTTGAACAAGCAAAAGAAGCAATTACTGATAAACTAGTTAAAAAAGGAATTGCTAGAAAAGTAAACAACTATAAAATGAGAGATTGGATATTTTCACGCCAAAGATTTTGGGGAGAACCTATTCCTATGATTTATTGTGAAAAATGTGGTTGGCAACCAATGAAAGAACAAGATTTACCTTTATTATTACCAGATGTTGCTGAATATGAACCTACGGAAAATGGAGAAAGCCCACTTGCTAATATTTCTGAATGGGTAAATACTACTTGTCCTTGTTGTAATGGAAAGGCAAAAAGGGAAACAGATACTATGCCTAATTGGGCTGGTTCTAGTTGGTATTTTCTAAGGTTTATGGATTCTCATAATATTAATGAATTTGCCTCTATGGAAGCTATGAAATATTGGAAAAAAGTTGATTGGTATAATGGTGGTATGGAGCATACTGCAAGGCATTTATTATATGCTAGATTTTGGGTTCAATTTTTATATAATATTGGTCTAGTTCCTGAAAAAGAAATGATTTGGACTCGTGTTAGTCATGGTATGGTTTTAGGTACTAATAATGAAAAAATGAGTAAATCCAAAGGAAATGTTATAAATCCAGATGATATTGTTAAAGAATATGGTGCAGATACATTAAGAATTTATGAAATGTTTATGGGGGATTACACTCAAGATGCTCCTTGGAGCACAGACTCATTAAGAGGTTGCAAACGTTTTATTGATAAAGTTATTCGCTTAAAAAATAAAATAGGAAATTGTAGTGGCTATTCAAAAGAATTAGAAGCTATTATTCATAAAACTATTAAAAAAGTTCAAAATGATTTAGTCTCTATGGCATATAACACAGCTGTATCAAGTTTAATGATTTTAGCAAATAGTTTTGATGATCAACAAACAATTACAAAAGATGATTATCATTTGCTTTTAACTTTATTAAACCCTATTGCTCCTCATATTACAGAAGAATTAAATGAATCCTTAGGATTTAAACCAATTTGTGAATCAAGTTGGCCAATTTATGATGAAGCAAAAACTATAGATAATGAAATAGAAATTCCTGTTCAAATAAATGGTAAGCTAAAAGCTACTATAAAAATAGCATTAGATACTGAAGAAAGCACTGTAAAAGAAAAAGCTCATCGCGAGCTTGCAGATTTAATTGAAGGAAAAAACATTATAAAAGAAATATATGTAAAAAATAAAATTTATAATATAGTAATAAAATAAAAAAAGAAAGACCTGTAAATGTCAATATTCAGAAAATTAATATCGGTTTTGTAATTGTTGTGGTTTCTGGGTTTGCGGTTATGCAAAAATTTGCAATGTTTTTAATTGGGATGTTTTTATATGCGCAAAAAAAGACAGCCTAAAAATGCATGATTTTTAAACTATCTGTATTGTTGATTTTATTTATACAAATATTTTAGTGAACAATTATTCATTGTTCACTACTTCGTTATTCATTGCATCGTTAGCCGCACATATCCACATAGCGGTTTTTACTCTGCAATCATTGCCATAAAATGCTTCTCCCCCTATCCACCGTGTGACTTAGAGGCCACATGGCGGGCTTTTTACTCTGCAGAAACTTTACTCAATACTAAATAACTAAATCCATTTTCTGACTCTCGCTCTACTTTATAGGAGATATCAGAGCCCAGAAAAACTGCGGGACGAGCCCCATAGGTGCTGTTGTAGTCGTTGTTCACATAGCCGCTATAGCTCACATAGTGCACGCTGTAAGGGCCACTGCCAGACGGAGAGGCCAACCAGTAGTTGCCGTTGCTACTGTAATCGTACGTACTCAATCCAGTTATAGTTTTTAATTGATCTAATTTAAATATTCCTGGAGCTGGCTCTTCTGAATCTGATATTGTATAACCGCCAGTATTTATTGCACTTTTTCCTATCGCATTGTTTATTTCTGGCAATGTTAACATTCTTACTTTATCTGCGTTTCCTGTTAAGAATAATTCTCCTCCTTTTTTTGTTCCTGTCATACTTGTTCCTCCTGTGGTTATAGCCGTATATCCCGTTTGTCCTGAACTTGTATTTCCCTTTGTAAATTCTATTCCTCCAAATTTATTATACATTCCTGCTGTTGCATATAAATTTGCTGATGTTAAACTATATAATGGGTATTCTGTTGTTCCATCCCAATAATTTTTTAGTGCTGTTCTAAAATCTGAAATTTTTGTGCTATCTGTTTCCCACCATGTAGCCGAAGTATTCCAGTAATAATATAATTTGACCGGAATTCCTGTGCTTATTATTTCTACATTTGTTATTATATCTTCATCATCTGTTGTTTCATATCTTAATATTCTCCAGCCGTTTTTGTTTGTGTATTGATAATCTTTATATACGTCTGTATATGCTACGTCATATTGTACAAAGTCTCCTACACTTGCTGTATATATTGGATTGTCTGGATAATCATTTATACTTGCATAAAAATTATCTCCTATTTTTATTCTTCCATTTGCTAATTTTTGTTCTGCCTTTACTGCCGTTTTTGTTCTGTCTTTTGCATTTTCAGCTGTGCCAAATAGTCCTCCGTTTATTGCTACTGTTATGCTTACTCCTACTAGTATTAACATTATTATTATTGTTATTACTAGCGCCACTAGTGTGATTCCATGATTTTTTTCCATTTTTCTTTTCCTCCTATCT
>JAUNSM010000083.1 GCA_030539215.1 Clostridia bacterium | reverse complement strand
ACACCTACTCTTAATCCATGTGGATGCATTTTTTGTCCCATGTTAATTTTCCTCCTTTACCACGATTGTTATATGGCTTGTTCTTTTTCTAATTCTTACTGCAGAACCTTTTGCTGCTGGTCTAATTCTTTTTAATGTTGGACCTTGATTTGCATAAATTTCACTAACAATTAGATTTCCTCTATTCATACCATGATTGTTTTCAGCATTTGCTATAGCTGATTTTAATAATTTTTCTATTATTTCAGAAGATGCTTTTGGTGTAAACTTTACAATTGCTAAAGCTTCATCTGTTTTTTTCCCTCTTATCAAGTCTGCAACTATTTTAACTTTTCTGCTTGAAATTCTTGCATATTTTAAAACTGCTTTTGCTTCTAAAGTTTCTTTTTCTACTGTTTTTTGTTCTGGCATTTTTTTACCTCCTTCAAAATTTATAAATCTTGTGCTTTTTTATTTATCGTTGTGGGATAAGATATGTCCCACTATTTTAAGTTCGTCTTTTTTTCTCCTGAATGACCTCTGAATGTTCTTGTTGGAGCAAATTCTCCTAATTTATGTCCTATCATTTCTTCTGAAATATAAATTGGAACATGTTTTCTTCCATCATGTACTGCTATTGTATGCCCAACCATTTGTGGATATATTGTAGATGCTCTTGACCAAGTTCTAAGAACTGATTTTTCTCCACTCTTATTCATAGTTTCTATTCTTTTAAGCAGTTTTTCTTGTACAAAAGGCTTTTTGTTTTCTCTATTTTTTGACATTTAATTATCCTCCTTATCTTAATTTTATTGTATATATGTGATATTAAAATATTTAATTTTCTTATTTTCTTCTTTTAACAATAAATTTATTTGATTTTTTATTTTTCTTTCTTGTTTTATATCCTAATGCTGGTTTTCCCCAAGGAGTAAGTGGTCCTGCGTGTCCTATTGGTGCTTTTCCTTCTCCACCACCATGAGGGTGATCTACTGGATTCATTACAGACCCTCTAACTGTTGGTCTTATTCCCATATGTCTTTTCCTTCCTGCTTTTCCTATTTTTACATTACTATGATCTGAATTACCAATTGTTCCTATTGTTGCTCTACATTTTGATAATATTAATCTCATTTCACCTGATGGAAGCCTTACATGTGCATATTTTCCTTCTTTAGCCATAAGTTGTGCTTCTCCACCAGCAGTTCTTACTAATTTTCCTCCTTGATTTGGATTCAATTCTATATTATGTATCATAGTACCTACTGGTATATTTTCTATTGGAAGACAATTTCCTACTTTTATATCAGAATTTTCCCCTGATGTTACTTTGTCTCCATCTTTTAACCCAAGTGGTGCTAATATATAGCTTAATTCTCCATCTTCATATTTTATTAATGCAATATTACTTGTACGATTTGGATCATACTCAATTCCAATAACTGTTGCTTGTATATTATCTTTTTTACGCTTAAAATCAACTATTCTATATTTTTGTCTGTTTCCACCACCTTGATGTCTAACCGTTATTCTACCATAAGAATTTCTACCTGCATTTTTTTTCTTTTTTGCAAGTAAAGATTTTTCTGGTGTCTTTTTTGTTATTTCGTCAAAATTTAATACTGTCATATTTCTTCTTGATGGTGTATATGGTTTGTAATGTTTTATTCCCATTTCTTTCTCCTCTCAAACAAATGAAAACCTCCGTCTTGCTTTGTCAAACTTTATTTAAAATTTTTCGATATACTTTTGTACTATCTCAAATTTTTTTATTTGTTTTCCTATCAATACTCGCTTTTTATTTGTTTTTGCTTTTTATTTTACGGAATTTTTCCTGCTCCGTATAACAGATATTTATTTATTATCCCAGTTTAATCTGGATAAAATTATTATTCTTTTTCTATATCTTTTTCTTCTGTTTGTTCTGTTTGTTCTGTTCTTTGTAATGTTAGATTTGAGGATGGTTTTCTTATTGGTATTCTTTCAGGTCCTATTACGTTTAATACCATTGTTTTTTCTGAATGATATTCCTTTAAATACTCTTTAAGATTAATACCATTAATTATTGAATAACTAGTTATAGTATCTATAATGTCACAAATTTTTTCATCTAAATCTTTCCTAATTTTTACAGTTTCTTCAATTTTAACTATAAAATCTTTTTTTCCTTCTAATTGTCTTATTTCCTCAAAATTACTTGTTCTTTCAAAACTGCTAATTCTTTCAAAATTTTTATTGGATATTCTACAAAAACTGTTTAAAATTCCAATCCATTTATCTAAACTTTGATTAATTCCCATTTCTAGTTCTTCATAATTCACTTCAAATCCTATTGTTTTCATAATTAAGCCCCCATAAATTCATCAATTGAATCTTTGTACTTTTTATCTACTTTAACTTCTTTGGCTCCTTTTGTTAAATATTTTTTTTCTGTTGGATTTGTATCTATTTTAACTATTGCTTTTTTCCAATCTGGTCTTTTACCTGTGTTTGCTCCAACTCTTTTTTCTTTTCCTTTAACTATCATTGTATTAACATTTAATACTCTAACATTAAACAAAGCTTCAACAGCATTTGCTATTTGAATTTTTGTAGCTTTTTTTGCTACTCTAAATGTATACTTTCCGCTTTGTAATCCATCATTACTTTTTTCTGTAATTATAGGTTTTATAATTATTTCTTGTGCTAACATTAAGCATACACCTCCTCTAAGCATTTAACACTGTCTAATGTAAGAATTAGTTTATTATATTTTAATAAATCATAAACATTTATTGTATTTACTAAACTTGTTTTTACTTCTTTTATATTTCTTGCTGATTTCTGTATGTTTTCATTTTTTTCTGGTAAAACCATTAAGATCTTTCCTTCTAATTTTAAATTTGTTAATGTTTTTACTACGTTTTTTGTTTTTATTTCTTTAAATGAAATATTATCTAAAACTATAAGATTATTTTCTAATACCTTAGAACTTAATACAGATTTTATAGCTAATCTTCTTTCTTTTTTATTTATTGTATATCTATAATCTTTTGGTTTTGGTCCTAAAGCAATACCACCTTTAAACCATTGTGGTGCTCTAATACTTCCTTGTCTTGCTCTACCTGTTCCTTTTTGCTTCCATGGTTTTCTTCCACCACCAGAAACTTCTGCTCTTGTTTTTGTATTAGCTGTTCCTTGTCTTTGGTTTGCCATATAATTAACTAATACTCTGTGTACTACTTTTTCGTTTGGCTTAATTCCAAAAACTTCTTCGTTTAGCTCTATGTCGCTAACTTTTTTACCTTCTATATTGTATACATCTATTTTAGGCATCTTTTCTATCTCCTCTCATTAATTGGTTTAAGATACTTATCTACATTATATATATGATAAGACTTTATTTTTTTACTTTAACTGAATCTCTTATTTTTAATATTGCCCCTTTACTTCCTGGAACACTACCTTTTACTAAAATTACATTTTTATCTAAATCTACTTTAATTATTTTTAAATTTTGTATAGTAACTGTCTCCATTCCCATATGTCCTGGAAGTTTTTTTCCTTTAAATACTCTACCTGGTGTTGAAGTAGACCCCATTGAACCGGGTCTTCTATGATACATTGAACCATGTCCCATAGGTCCTCTAGATTGTCCATGACGTTTTATAACACCTTGAAATCCTTTTCCTTTACTAGTTCCTGTTATATCTATATTTTCATTTTGTTCAAAAATATCAACTTTTATTTCATCACCCACACTATATGTAACTTTTTCTAATCTAAATTCTCTCAAATGTTTTTTAGGTGTAATATTTGCTTTTTTAAATTCACCTTTTTTTGGCTTTGTTAATTTACTTTCTTTAACTTCACCAAATCCTAATTTTACTGCTTCATATCCATCAGTATCTATTGTTTTTATTTGTACTACTGTACATGGTCCAGCTTCTATTGCTGTAACTGGAATTACTCTGCCTTTTTCATCAAATATTTGTGTCATTCCAAGTTTTTTTCCCAATATTGCTTTTTTCATTATATGTTTCCTCCTAACTATTGGCTAATTTATTAAAACAATATATTTATTGTTTTATATTAGCATGGTTTTTATTTTTTATAATTTCATCTCTATATCTACACCTGCTGGCAAGTCTAATTTCATTAAACTGTCTATTGTTGTTTGTGTTGGATATAAAATATCTATAACTCTTTTATGTGTTCTCATTTCAAATTGTTCTCTTGAATCTTTATGTTTGTGTGGAGAACGTAAAATTGTTACGATTTCTTTTTTTGTTGGTAATGGAATAGGCCCTGAAACTTTTGCTCCTGTTCTTTTAGCAGTATCCACTATTTTTTCAGCAGACTGATCTAAAACAACATTATCATAAGCTTTAAGTCTTATTCTAATTCTTTCACTTTGAACAATTTTTTTAGTAACTCTTTCTACTTTTTCTGTTTTTGCTACC
>JAUNSM010000024.1 GCA_030539215.1 Clostridia bacterium | reverse complement strand
TACAGCTGTATTGTAGCCTTTTTATCTTCAAAAAAGTGTCAAATTCAGGATTTTATAATTATATCTTAATATATTATTATTGTAAAGTTCTTTTATTTTATTTTTTTATGATTTATAGTTGTCTATTTAATAATATTTATGTTAAAATATAAAATATTATAAGTGGAGGTTAGTTATGCAGAAAAAATCACATTTAACAAAATATGACATTATTATATTTTTTATTGTAATAGTTGTTTTCGGTTTAAGTCTTTTAGCATTTTATCCAGGGTTAATGACATCAGATGTCCTTGATCAATTACATCAATATAATTCAAAGTATTATTATGATTCTCATCCGGTTTTTCACTCATTTATTATTGGATTTCTTTTTAATATTTTTAATAGTACTGCTGCTGTTGCTATATTTCAAATATTTGTGTTTGCAATACTCTGGACATATGCATGCAAAATATTACGAGAGAAAAATGTTACAATTTTTAATATTACTTTTCAGATTATGATGACAATGATTGTCTGTATTATACCAGTTAATTTTTTATATGCAATTACTTTATGGAAAGATATTTTATATACTTATGCTATTTTGGGAAGTATTATATATATATATATTGGAATAAAGAATAAATTTAATTATACGTTTTTACAAATGATTTTAATGTCAATTTGTTTAGTTTTAGTTATGAAAATTAGGCATAATGGATATCCGATAGGGTTATTTCTTTTTATAATTATTTTAATACTTAATATTATAAAAAATAAAAAAATTTTTAAAAGTTTCTTTTTTATTAGTACATTTATAATTATATTAGTTATTACTTATATTCCTCAATGGTGTCTTAACGTTGAGAAGAAAGCTTCTGTTTCAGGCACGTTAACTAGTACAAAAATTTATTGTATGGGAGCTCTGTTAAACCAAGATTTGCAATTAGAAGAGTCCGAGTACGACTTTTTGAACAATGTTCTTCCTATAGATAATTGGAAGAATAATTATGACTTGTATACTGGTGGGAAAATATTATTTAATTCTGAACTAGACATTAATTATTTAAATGAAAATATTAATATTTTTAATGACATTTTTTCTAAGTATGCTAAAATGTATCCTAAAACGATTTTGAAGCATTTTATTGAAGTTAATTCTATGTTTTGGAGTGTGCCTGAACGAGGATATATGCACTGCCTAATTACTACAAACAATGATCTAATGTCATCAACTATTTGGAAGGATGAATATACAACATCTCCAATATCAGAAGGATTACATTCGAATTTATTTAAAATTACTGAAATAACTTTAAATAATAAAATTTTATATACCTTATTATATAGACCTGCTACTTTAATGTATTTATCAATAATTTTAGTTTTCTATATGATATTTAAAACTAAAAATTGGACATATATTTTATTAATTTTTCCAATGGGATTAAATATTGCAACATATATTCCTTTTACATCTTCACAAGATTTAAGATATGCTTATCCGAATTTTGTAACTTGTTATTTCCTATTATTAGTAACAGCTAATTATATTTTTAGGCAATCAAATATAAGAAAACAGCTCAAATTAAAAGATATAAAAGGTAATAAAACATTAACTATAATTCCAGCATATAATGAATCACAAAACATACAAAAAGTGATAGATGAGTTGAAAACGGATTTTGTAGAAACTGATATTCTAGTTATTAATGATTCTTCAACGGATAACACAAAAGAAATAGTCGTTTCTAATAGTGTTAATTGTATAACTACAATATTCAACTTAAATTATGCATATGCAGTTCAAACAGGTATTAAATATGCAAAAAAATATGACTATGACTATTGTTTGATGTTTGATGGAGATGGGCAACATATTGCAAAAGAAGCTAAAAAATTATTAGAAAAAATAAAAGAAACAAATTGTGATATAGTTATAGGGTCAAGATATTTAGAAAAAGGAAATTATAATGCTCCAAAATTAAGAAAAATTGGGACAAGTTTTTTTACATGGTTAATAAAAGTTAGTTGTCATACAAAGATATCAGATCCATTATCTGGATTTCAAGTAATTAATAAAAGAGTAATTAATAAATATTCTAAAATAGGAGAATATCCAGAATTTCCAGATGCTAATTTGATAATTGAAATGTTACTAGATGGTTATTCGATAGAAGAAGTCTCTGTAAAAATGCGTAATAGAGAATTTGGAGAAAGTATGCATGGAGGGATAATAAAACCTATTAAATATATGATTGTAATGTTATATACAATTATACTTCTTATATTAAACAAAATTTTTGGAAGGAGAAGATAAAATGAATTATTTTTTTATAATAATTGCAATAATATTTATAATTTATATATTTAATATGATAAAGAAGAAAAGTTTTTCTGTAAAAGAAAGTATGTTTTGGGTAGTGGGTACATTTGGTATTTTAGTATTTGCAATTTTTCCGAAACTATTAGATAAGATTGCTTTGAGGCTACATGTAGAATATCCTCCTTCTTTGTTGTTTTTAACAGGAATATTATTTCTACTATTAATAAATTTTAGAAATACACAAAAAATTACTGAACAAAATGAAAAAATTATAGAGTTGGCTCAGAGATGTTCTATATCTGAATTTGAAATTGAAGAATTGAAAAAGGGGAACTCAAGTGATAAATGATCAATATTTTGCAAAAAATTTTATATGGAATATTGTTGGGACAACTCTAAATGCATTTAATTCTTTGTTTTTTTTAATATGTGTTACAAGAGTAAATGGATTAGAGGATGCTGGAATTTTTAGTATAGCTTTTTCAACGGCATGCATATTATATATGTTAGGGATTTATTCAGGACGTGTATTTCAAGTGACTGACGCTACTAATACTAATGATCGAGAGTTTATAATAAATAGATTTATAACTTCATTTATTATGATATTACTTATAGTCTTTTTTGTTATACTTAAAGGTTATTCTTTATATAAAGCATCGATTTTTATTTTAATTTGTTTTTATAAAATGCTTGAAGCTTTAAGTGATGTTTTTTATGGCATATTTCAGAAAAATAATTTATTATATAAAGTTGGAATATCATATACTTTAAAGGCTTTGATAGGTATTGTTTGCTTTGTGGTTATTAATGTTTTGACACATAATTTAATTTTGTCAATTATATCAATAATAGTAATTAGCTTATTAATTACATTATTATACGACATAATTAATTCGCGTAAACTATATAATTATACAGATAATATAAAAATATCAAATATTTTAAATCTATTTAAAACTGGATTTTTTACTTTTGCAATTTCCTTTTTAGGAGTATATTTATTAAATGCTCCTAAATATGCAATTGATGTTTTTTTATCAGAAGATATCCAAGCTATATTTGGAATAATTATTATGCCTGCAACAGTAATTGGGTTATGTGCTCAGTTTTTAATACATCCATATCTTATTACTATATTAAATTTCTATAAAACTAAAGAATTTAAAAAACTGAAGAAATTACTTTATAAAATAATCTTATATCTTTTAGGTATTGGAGTGTTATGCTCATTGTTAGGCTATTATTTGGGAACTCCTATTTTAGGATTTATTTACAATGTTGATTTATCGCAGTATTCAACTCATTTATTGTTTATTCTTATTGCTGCTACACTTTATACAATATCAACTATACTGTCTTCTATATTAATAACTATGAGACATACAGGCGTACAATTTATAATATATATAATAAATTCTATAATAGCATTATTACTTTGTAATTTCTTTGTATATAAATTCAGCTTAAATGGTGCAATTATAGCATTCTTTATCACAATGTTACTTTGCTTTATTTTATTTTATATTATATTTATAAAAATAGTAAATAAAGAACAATTATTATTTGAAAGGAGTGTAAACGAAGATGGAAAGTAAAAAAAATCCCAAAGTTTCTATAATAATTCCTGTTTACAATTCTGGAAAATATATTGCCAAATGTTTAGATAGTGTACTTGAGCAAACATATAAAGACTTTGAGATTATTATTATAAATGATGGCTCTACAGATAATTCGAAGGAAATTATAATTCAATATGAAATGAAATATTCAAACATATTAAAATATATAGAACAAAAAAATATAGGTGTTGCAAAAACTAGGAATTATGGTATAACAATAGCTTCAGGTAAATACATAATGTTTATAGATAATGATGATTTCATTAATAAAGATTACATAGAAACTTTTGTTAGATTAATAGAAAAAGACAATTTGGATGTTGTAATTGGTGGATATAAAAGGTCTAATGAAAATGGAAAGATACTCAAAAGTTTAAAATTAAAGAATACTGAATGGTCTAAATTGATGATATTAGCACCTTGGGCAAAAATATATAAAAAAGAGTATCTAATTGAAAAAGATATATCTTTTTTAGATAATAATATTGGAGAAGATGTATATTTTAACTTGCAAGCATTAATGCTTTCTAATAAAATCTTAATTACAGATTATATAGGATATAATTGGTTTTTTAATACCAAGAGTGTATCTAATACAAAGCAAAAAAATTTAAAGAATCTTAATGTTTTATATCTGTTAAATAATTGTTATGAAATATTAGATGAAAAAGACATATTAAATAAAAAATATGAATTAATTGAAATGTATTTTTTTAGATATGTTGTTTGGTATTTACTATTTACTACCAAAGGCTTAAGTTATGAAGCTATTAGTAAAGAGTATGATAAATTAATATTATTTTTGCAAGAAAAATTTCCAAATTATAAAAAAAATAAATTAATAAAAATTTATTTACCAAAAGGTGAAATACTAAGTTCAAGAATTACTGTAGCTGTATTTATGTTTTGCCATAAAATACATTTAGGAAAAATTTTAGTGTATTTATTTAGTAAAATTTAGAACAGCAAAAAATATATGTTTTTTGTTAAATTTATTACTATTTTTGTTGTTTTTTTAAAGATTAAATGATATATTTATATGGACTTTGGGGGAGTGATAAATGAAAATATTAATTACAGGTGCAAATGGAATGCTTGCAAAGGCAGTAATAGACGAATTTAAATTGAATAATGAATTAGTTTTAACGGATGTAAAAGAATTAGATATTACTGATCAAGAAGCGGTAATTAAATTTATTGAGAAGGTTAAGCCTAATTTAGTTGTTAATTGCGCGGCTTATACTGCTGTAGATGCTGCTGAAAATAATTTGGAGTTAGCTGAAAAAATTAATTCAGAGGGCCCAAAAAATTTAGCGATTGCCAGTACTAAAATAGGAGCTGTTTTAGCTCATATTAGTACAGATTATGTTTTTGATGGAAACTTAAATATACAAAATTCATATAGTGAAAATAATGAAACTTTTCCAGTTACGGCTTATGGTATAACAAAGTTACATGGCGAAGAATCAGTAAAAGATAATTGTGATAAATATTATATTTTTAGAACAGCATGGCTTTATGGAGATGGAAAAAATTTTGTAAAAACAATGTTAAATCTAGGAAAAGAAAAAGAAAGTATTAATGTTGTTAATGATCAACATGGAAGTCCTACATACAGTGTGGATTTGGCAAATATAATAAGACAAGTAATAGAAAAAAAATTACCATATGGCATTTATCATTCTACAAATATGGAGTTTACTACTTGGTATGATTTTACTAAAGAGATTTTTGAATTAGCAAATATTAATTGTACTGTTAAACCAGTATCATCTGAACAATTTATTACTGTAGCTAAAAGGCCAAAAAATTCACAATTATCTAAAGAAAAATTGGTATCATATGGAATTAATATACCTTCGTATCATGATGCTTTAAAAAGGTATTTAAAAAAAGAAGTATAAAAGGAGAACGATTATTTATGAGTCAAAGAAAAGGAATTGTATTAGCTGGAGGAAGTGCTACAAGGTTATATCCATTAACATTATCAATTTCAAAACAAATTATGCCAGTATATGATAAGCCAATGATTTATTATCCAATTTCTATTTTAATGTTAGCAAATATCAAAGATATTTTAATTATTTCTACACCAAGAGATATAAATGCATTTAAAGAATTACTAGGTGATGGTTCAAAGTGGGGAATACATTTTGAATATAAAATTCAGGAAAAACCTAGGGGATTAGCAGATGCGTTTATTGTTGGTGAAAAGTTTATAGGTAAAGATGATGTTGCAATGATTTTAGGAGATAATATTTTTTATGGGCAAAGCTTAACAGAAAAATTAGTAAAAGTAAGCCAAAATAACAATTATGCAACTATTTTTGGATATCCAGTTGCTGATCCAAGAGCTTATGGGGTTGTTGAAGTGGATGAGAATGGAAATGCTATATCAATAGAAGAAAAGCCACCAAAACCAAAATCTAATTTGGCTGTACCAGGATTATATTTTTATCCTAATAATGTAGTAGAAATTGCAAAAAATATAAAACCATCTGAAAGAGGAGAAATTGAGATTACAACTGTTAATGAAGCATATATGAAAATGAAAAAATTAAAAGTTGAAAAATTAGGTAGAGGATTAGCTTGGCTTGATACAGGAACACATGATGATTTGCTTGAAGCAGCAAATTTTATAAGAACTATTGAAAAGAGACAAGGAATGCAAGTTTCATGTCCAGAAGAAATTGCTTTTAGAAAGCAATGGATAGATAAAGAAAAATTAATTGATATAATTCAACCTTTATTAAAAACAGATTATGGAAAATACTTAAAAAAGTTAGTAGAAGATGAAATAATTTATTAATGGAGAGGAAAAGACAATGGGAAAATTTGTAAAACAAGATACGGGAATACAAGGATTAAAAGTTATAAAACCAACAGTTTTTAATGATAATAGAGGATATTTTATGGAAACATATAATAAAAAAGATTTTGAAGAAATTGGCATTACTACTGATTTTGTACAGGATAATCAATCTAAATCTACAAAAGGAGTTTTGAGAGGATTACATTTTCAAATTAATCATCCACAATCAAAATTAGTGAGAGTTATAAAAGGTGAAGTATATGATGTTGCTGTTGATTTAAGAGAGGATTCACTAACATATGGAAAATATTTTGGTATTTTACTTTCAGAGGAAAATAAATTACAGTTTTTTATTCCAAAGGGATTTGCACACGGATTTTTAGTAATTTCTGATGAAGCAGAATTTGTTTATAAATGTGATGACTTTTATCATTCTGGTGATGAAGGCGGTATTATTTTTAATGATGAAAACATTGGAATCAATTGGCCTTTTGAAAAAATAGATGGAATTGAAAATATTATAATATCGGATAAAGATAAAAAATGGGGGAGATTAATGTGAAAAATATTTTAGTAACAGGAGCAGCAGGTTTTATTGGTAGTAATTTTGCAGAATATATGGTAAAAAAGTATCCAAATTATAATCTTATAGTATTAGATAAATTAACATATGCAGGTAATATGCATAATTTAGATAATATTATTAATAAAATAACATTTATTAAAGGCGATATTTGTGATTTAGCTTTAGTAACAGAAGTTTTTAAAAAATATGATATAGATGGAGTTGTACATTTTGCGGCAGAATCTCATGTAGATAATAGCATTAAAACACCTTTTATATTTACTGAAACTAATGTAATAGGTACACATACTTTATTAGAAGTATCTAAACGCATATGGGGTGAAGGTAGTTTAAATAAATTCGTACATATTTCTACAGATGAAGTATATGGCGCATTAAAAGAGGATGGATATTTCACAGAGAAATCTCCTATAAAGCCAAGTAGCCCATATTCAGCTTCTAAAGCAAGTTCGGATTTAATGGCGCTAGCATATTATGAAACATTTAAAATGAATATTTCTGTTACAAATTGCTCAAATAATTATGGTCCATACCAACATAATGAAAAACTTATTCCACATATGATAAAATTAGCAGTAAAAAATGAAAAGTTACCAGTATATGGACAAGGTTTAAATGTTAGGGATTGGCTATATGTAGAAGATCATTGTGAGGCAATTGATTTGGTTTTGCATAAAGGGCAGGCAGGAGAGAGATATAATATAGGCGGTCATAATGAAAAAAGAAATATTGATATTGTTAAATTAATATTGAAACATTTGAATAAATCAGAAGATTTAATATCTTATGTTGAAGATAGAAAGGGGCATGATTTTAGATATGCAATAGATCCTACAAAAATATCTAATAAATTAGGTTGGATGCCACAAACAAAGTTTGAAGATGGAATTATAAAAACTATTGATTGGTATTTACAGAATCAAGAATATTTAATATAGGTGATAAAGGTGGAAACATTTAAAAATCATACTTTTGCAATATGTGCATATAAAGAATCAGAATATTTGGAAGAGTGTATAAAATCATTGTTAAAGCAAACAATTGAAAGCAATATAATAATAACTACATCTACACCAAATAGGTTTATACAAGATATTGCAAATAAATATAATATTAATTTGTATATTAATACAGGTAAATCTGGAATAGGCGAGGATTGGAATTTTGCTGTTTCACAATGTTCTACAGATTATGTAACTATTGCACATCAAGATGATATATATGAATCAACTTATTTAGAGCAAATAGAAAAATATATTAAAAAATATAAAGATGTAGTAATAGCTTTTACTAAATATAAAGAAATTAAAAATGGAACTATTATTCCTTTAACTAAAAATTTAAAGATTAAAGAATTTATGTTATTACCTTTTAAAATATTTAAAGGTTCTAAATTTGTAAAGCGTTTTGTTTTATCTTTTGGAAATTTTATTTGTTGTCCAAGTGTTACACTTAATACTAAAATTTTAGGACATAATCCGTATAAAACTGAATTAAAATGTAATTTGGATTGGGATTCTTGGGTTGATTTTACGCAATATAAAGGTAAATATGTATATATATCAAAATACTTAATGTGTCATCGTATTCATGAGAGTTCTGAAACTTCATCTTTAATTGAGAATAATATTAGATTGGAAGAAGATTTATATATGTTTAAAAAGTTTTGGCCAACTTGGATTGCGGATTTTTTATGTTCTAAATATAAAAATGCAGTTAAATCAAATAAAATATAATTATTACAGATTAAATAAATGGAGGATTCTTATGAAACATTATTTTAAGATTAAAAATGCAGATACTTCTACTACTGATTTTGCAGATTGGTTATTATTTGGTATAATAGGTGCTTTTTTGTTTTTATGTTTTATGTATAGTGATATTATTTATACTACTGCTCATTCAAACAATATTTTTACAGCTTTGTTGCAAGGTAATTTTTTTGGAGTATATGAAGTAAATTATGGTTTTACACTTACTGAATTTTTTTCAACTCCTGTTAATGTTGTTTACGATTTACCAATATACATTTTTTTTATGATATGGAATTTTCCAGTGTGGATTATTCAAAACATTTTAAAAATAAATCTTTTAACTAATTTATTTTCACTTTTATGGACAAAAAGTCTATTGATTTTTTTCCTTTTTGCATGTTCATGTGTTGTTAAGAAAATATGTAGGAAATTAAATATAAAAGAGACTTTAATAAAATGGATAATATTAATTTTTGTATCTTCTCCATTAGTTTTTTCTTCTTTATTTATAATTGGTCAATATGATATTATTGCATTATTTTTTATTTTACTTGGTATATATGCATATATGAATAATGATTATAAAAAATTTATATTATGGTTTGCAATAGCTATTCCATTAAAACTTTTTGCTATTTTTGCATTTATACCTTTAGTTTTGTTAAAAGAGAAAAAAATTACAAAAATAATTTTGAGTATTATTTGTGGTTGCTTAATACTTGCTGTAAGTAGATTCTTCTCTTCATTAATGCCATATTATATTGAATCCACGGAGCTTTTTAATTCTGGAATGTTAGATAGACTTTTATCTACTTCTGTATTACAAATTAATTTAGGAGAAGCCTCCGCATTTTTTATTGCATATTTTATTTTATGTATATTCTGTTATATTAAGAGTGTAGATTCAGAAAATCTTTTAAAAAAATATGCAATATATATACCTTTTGCTTCATTTTCTATATTATTTTTATTAGTACTATATCATCCTTTTTGGTTAATATATACAACTCCTTTTTTTGCAATATTATTATTTATTAATCCAAAATACTTTAAAGTAAATTTAATATTAGATATGGTAATGAGCGCTTCTGCATTAATATCACAAATATATTATTTTTATTGGTGCTTTGGAGCTAAACAAATTAACAATATGCTTATACCGCATTTATTTGGATATAAAGAGGACATGACAATGACAGTAAAGGATATTTTAGAAAACTTGCAAATCAGCAAATTTCTGCCAGCAGTATTGGCAGCATATTTTGCTTGTGTAGTATGTATGCTTATAATCAATTTTCCAAAAGATATAGAACACAATAAATCAGAAGAATTTGTAATAGAAAGATCTGTTATTTGGAGCAGAATGTTAATAATTGTTCCTACGGCAATACTTATGATTGTTTGTTATTATCATTAATAAAATATATAAGGAGTAATGTGATGAAAGTAGTAATTTTAGCAGGTGGCTTGGGAACAAGAATTACAGAAGAAAGTCATTTAAAGCCAAAACCAATGATAGGTATTGGGGAAAGACCGATTTTATGGCATATAATGAAAGAGTATTCTCATTACGGATTTAATGAATTTATTATTTGTTTAGGTTATAAATCATATGTAATTAAAGAATACTTTTCAGATTATTTCTTACATACATCTGATGTGACCTTTGATTTAGCTAAAAATGAAATGACTGTACATGATAATTTTTCAGAGCCATGGAAAGTTACATTAGTAGATACTGGTTTAAATACTATGACTGGTGGTAGAATAAAAAGAATTCAAAAATATATTGGAGAAGAGCCTTTTATGCTTACTTATGGAGATGGAGTAAGCAATGTAAATATAAATGACTTATTAGAGTTTCATAAACGTCATGGAAAAATAGCAACTCTAACATCTATAAACGTTGGGCAACAATTTGGTGTATTAGTTATAGATAACAATAATACTATTAAATCTTTTAAAGAAAAAAGACATACTGATGGAAGTTTAATAAATGGTGGATACATGGTTTTGCAACCAGAGATATTTGATTATATTGATGGAGATTCAACTGTATTTGAAAAAGAGCCATTAGAAAAGTTAGCAAGTGAAAATGAGCTTATGTCTTTTAGGCATGATGGGTTTTGGAAATGTATGGATACAATTAGAGACAAAAATCAATTAGAAGAATTATGGGATTCTGGAAATGCACCATGGAAAGTGTGGGAAGACTAATGGTAAATATAAATTTTTATAAAGGAAAACATGTATTTATAACAGGACATACAGGATTTAAGGGTTCATGGCTTTGTAGAATATTATTAAATGCAGGAGCCATTATTACTGGATATTCAGTTGATATTCCAACAAATCCAAGTTTATTTGAAATAGCAGATATAAAAGATAATATAACATCAATTAAAGGTGATATTAGAAATTTAAGTAATTTAAAAAAAGCGTTTGATTCTGCTAAGCCAGAAATTGTATTTCATTTAGCAGCACAACCATTAGTAATTGAATCATATAATAATCCTGTATATACATATGAAACAAATGTAATAGGTACTGTAAATATTTTAGAGTGTGTTAGACAAAGTACTTCTGTAAAATCGTTTTTAAATATTACCACAGATAAAGTGTATAAAAATAATGAATGGGAATATGGTTATACAGAAAATGATATTTTAAATGGATTTGATCCTTATTCTAATAGTAAATCTTGTTCAGAACTTGTGACAGATAGCTATAAAAAATCATTTTTTGAGGATAATCATGTAAGAATATCTACTGCTAGAGCAGGAAATGTGATTGGAGGAGGCGACTTTGCAGACAATAGAATTATTCCTGATTGCATTAGAGCAGCTATAAAAGAAGAAGATATTATTGTAAGAAATCCAAATTCAATTAGACCATATCAACATGTATTAGAACCTTTATTTGCATATTTGCTAATAGCAGAGAAGCAGTATAATGATGATAAATATTCTGGAAATTATAATATAGGACCAAATGATTCTGATTGTATTACAACAGGAACTCTTGCAACTATATTTTGTAATAAATGGGGAGAAGGAATCAAATGGAAGACAAAGGCTATTAATGGTCCTCATGAAGCAAATTTTTTAAAATTAGATTGTTCAAAAATGAAAAGTACTTTTGGTTGGAAACCAACATGGAATGTAGAAAAAGCAATAGAAAAGTCTGTGGAATTTGCAAAAGAATATAAGAAAGAAGCAGATATTGTGGATTGTATGAATAAGCAAATTTTAAAATTTATTAATAAATAAAAAGGAGTTAATTATGTTTGAAAACAAAACAGAAAATGAAGCAAAAAAAGAAATATTAAATATGGTAGCAGAATATGCTAATAAATATCATAATACCAAAAAGAATTTTAAAGAAGGAGATAGGATTCCTTATGCATCTAGAGTTTATGACGATAAAGAAATGGTAAATTTAGTAGATAGTTCTTTAGAATTTTGGTTAACTTCTGGAAGATATACAGAGAAATTTGAAAAAAAGCTAGCTGAATATTTAAATATTAAATATTGTTCTTTAGTAAATTCAGGCTCATCAGCTAATTTGTTAGCGTTTATGGCATTGACTTCACCATTATTAAAAGAAAAAGCAATAAAAAAAGGTGACGAGGTAATTACTGTTGCATGTGGATTTCCAACTACAGTTACACCTATAATACAATATGGAGCAGTTCCGGTATTTGTGGATGTTACAATTCCACAATATAATATAGATATAACAATGTTAGAAAAAGCATTATCGAATAAGACTAAAGCTATTATGATAGCACACACTTTAGGTAATCCATTTGATTTAAAAAAAGTCAAAGATTTTTGTACAAAAAACAATTTATGGTTAGTAGAAGATAATTGTGATGCATTAGGGTCAAAATACGTAATAAATGGAGAAGAAAAATTTACAGGTACTATAGGGGATATTGGGACATCTAGTTTTTATCCTCCACATCATATGACAATGGGAGAAGGCGGAGCAGTATATACTAATAATGCATTATTAAATAAAATAATTCGTTCTTTAAGAGATTGGGGAAGAGATTGTTCTTGTCCGTCTGGAATTGATAATCTTTGCGGGCATAGATTTGATAAACAATATGGGCAATTACCTGTAGGTTATGACCATAAATATGTGTATTCTCATTTCGGTTATAATCTAAAGGCAACAGATATGCAAGCAGCTATAGGTGTAGCTCAATTAGAAAAATTTCCAACATTTGTAGAAAGAAGAATATATAACTTTAATAGACTAAAAAATGGTTTAAAAGAATTGGAAGACAAAATAATACTTCCTGAAAAATGTGAAAATTCAAGTCCAAGTTGGTTTGGCTTTTTAATAACTTGTAAGGATGGAATTGATAGGAATGAAGTTGTAACATATTTAGAAGAGAAAGGAATTCAAACTAGAAATTTATTTGCAGGGAACTTAATAAAACATCCTTGTTTTGATGAGATAAGAAATGACGGGAAAAGTTATCGTGTAATTGGTGATTTAATAAATACAAACAGGATTATGAAAGATGCATTTTGGATTGGTGTATATCCTGGTATGACAGATGAAAAAATAGATTATATGATAAAAATTATAAAAAAGGCAATATTGTAGATATAAAAAGGAGAGATAAATGAAAATATTGATTACAGGTGGTAATGGATATTTAGGTCAAAGGATAGTAAAAGAACTTAATTATAAAGGACATGAAATTGTGCTTTTGATTTTAAATAATTCTAACACAGAAATGTTTAAAAATTTAAAAAATATAAGTTTTTTATCAACAAGTGATGAGGATATAAAAAAAGCTTGTACACAACAAATTGATGTTATATTGCATTTAGCAACATCTTATGGTAGATGTAAAGAAGGCTCTGAAAAGGTTGTACAATCAAATTATTTATTTCCTTTAAAGATACTTGAGAATGCAATTAATAATAATATAAAGTATTTTTTCAATATGGATACTGCAATACAAAAATTAGTAAATGAATATGCTATAACTAAAAAGCAGTTTAAAGAATGGGGATATTATTATGGAGAACAAGGAAAAATAAGATTTATAAATATGAAATCAGAACACTTTTATGGACCGTTTGATAATAATGTAAAATTTATTGCAAATATGTTAAATAAATTAAAAAGTAATACTCCATATATAGAAACTACTTTAGGAGAGCAGGAAAGAGCTTTTATATATATTGATGATTTAGTACAAGCTATATTGTATATTATTGAATATGAAATAAAAAATAAAAAATTAGAATTTACAGAATATGAAATTGGTCCAGATAATAATACCAAAATAAAAGATGTGCTTTTAATAATGAAAAAATTAACTAAATCTCAATCAGATATAAAATTTGGTGCTATTCCCTATAGAAAAAATGAAGAAATGAAGTCAGAATGTGATAATAGTAAATTAAAAAGTTTAGGTTGGTCTCAAACAGTTTTAAGGTTTGAGGATGGAATTAAAAAAATATTAATGGAAGAAGGTAAAAAATGAAAATATTAATAAATGGAGGTTGCGGATTTTTAGGAAGTAATTTAACTAAAAAAGGGATATTAGACAATAACGAAATTGTAGTTTTTGATAATTTATTTAGAACACGGTTCAGAGGAAAATTTAAAATATTTAAAAACTTTAGGAAATTTTAAATATATATATGGAGATATTAGAAATCAAAATGATGTAGAAACATTATTTAAAAATGAAGGACCTTTTGATAATATATTTCATTTGGCTGGACAAGTTGCAATGACTACATCAATACAAAATCCAAGATTAGATTTTGAAATAAATACTTTAGGAAGCTTTAATTTATTAGAAAATGTGAGAAAATATTCGCCGAATTCAGCAGTATTATATTCTTCAACAAACAAAGTATATGGAGATTTGGAGCAATATACATATTCAGAAACAGATACTAGATATATATGCAATGAATTTCCACAAGGATTTGATGAAACAGTAAATTTAGATTTCCATTCACCATATGGAACTTCAAAAGGAGCTGCAGATCAATATATGTTAGATTATGCAAGAATATATGGACTTAAAACAGTAGTTTTTAGACATTCTTCTATGTTCGGAGCAAGGCAATTTGCTACAGAAAATCAAGGTTGGATAGGTTGGTTTTGTCAAAAAGCATTGGAAGTAAAAAACAATCCAAAAACAGACAAATTTACTATTTCAGGTAATGGAAAACAAGTAAGAGATATTTTGTATGTTGATGATATGATTAATTTATATTATAGTGCAGCTGAAAATATAGAAAGAATAAAAGGACAAGCATTTAATATTGGTGGTGGAATTGAAAATTCATTGTCATTATTAGAATTATTTAAAATTTTAGAAAAAAAACTTAATATAAAAATGAATTATATAAAATTACCTCCAAGAGAAAGTGATCAGAAGGTTTTTGTAGCAGATACTAGCAAAATAGAAAAGGCAATAGGATGGAAAGCAAAAATAGATAAAGAAAAGGGTATTGAAAATATGCTCCAATGGACTAAGGAGGGTTTAGCTTAAAATGAATCTTTCAGTAATAATACCTTCTTATAATGAGGCTGAAAATTTGAAAAATTTGATACCAAAAATAAAAGAAAATTTAGAGCAACTAAAAGAATTAGAATATGAAATATTAATAATTGATACTATGGAAAAAACAGATAATACAGACGAAATTTGTGCAGAAAATAGTGTAAATTACTTTAATAGAGAAAATGGAGATAATTATGGAGATGCAATTAGAACTGGAATTTCTAAAGCAAAAAATGATTATTTATTAATTATGGATGCAGATGGTTCACATTCTCCTAATGAATTATATAAACTTATAAATAATTGCGAAAAATATGACCTTACAATTGGCTCAAGATATATAAAAGATGGAAAAACTGAAAATAATTTTATATTAATAATTATGTCTTGGATTGTAAACATAGCATATAGAATGTTTTTAAAAGTTAAAGTCAAGGACATTTCAAATAGTTTAAGAGTTTATAAGGCAGAAGATATTAAAAAACTTAAATTAGAAACTGATAATTTTGATATAGTAGAAGAGATATTAGTAAAACTATGCCTATATAATAAAGATTATAAAATTAGAGAAGTGCCTATAGTGTTTGAAAAAAGAAAAAACGGAAAGTCAAAAAGAAAGTTAGGTAAATTTATATTATCGTACATTGCAACCATGAGAAAATTGACAAAAATGAAAAAAGAGTCAAAAAATAAAACAAAGAAATAGAAAAGCAAAAAAAGGAGAGTTTTAATGCAAAATAAATTATTTTCAAAATTAACTAATAAGCAAAATTTAAAGAAATTAATAATTCAATTTATAAAATTTGGATTGGTAGGAGGAATAAATACAGTTTTATCTTATGCTATTACTAATATAGGATATTATATTTTGAATTTACATGCGCAAGTTAGTAATCTAATAGCTTTTGTAATAACTGTGTTAATATCTTTTCTCCTTAATAACAAATTTGTTTTTAAAAAAGAAGACTCTAATAAAAAAAGAGGATTATTTAAATCTTTATTAAAAGTTTATGTATCATATTCAATAACAGGTTTGTTTTTAATGGCAGGATTATTATTTGTTGAAGAATCTTTATTAGGAATACCTCATTATATTGCAACATTAATGAATTTAATTATAACAATACCTTTAAATTTTATATTAAATAAATTTTGGGCATTTAAATAAAACAGGTTAAAAAGTAGCAGATTTTATAATCCCAGGAATAAATAATAAAATAATTAATAATTTATTTAATTTTCCATTAATATTTTTTAATATATTTTTTTGTTTAGTTAAATAACAAAATAAAATATAATGTTTTATTGCATATAATCGTTTAGAAAATAAAATACCTTTCATATTAAAATTTAATAATTGTTTAAAATATTCAAAATATCCATATGGATTTTCTTTAAAAATTTTTTTAATATTTTTTGAATATCCTTCATCTAAATATTTACATATCATAATTGGTTGATTAAAACATATTACATTATATTGTTTATCCATTTCATTATGCATTCTAGCTTCTGTGCTAAATCTTTCATTATTTTCCAATTTATATGTATATTGTTTTCTAATTTTAGTTATATACTAAAGCTTTGTCACCTGTTATACCATCTTTAAAATATAAATTAAACATATTAGATTCATAATTTTCACATTTAAAATTATTACCAATATTACACTCGTTTTCGTTGTATTTTAAAAATACCATGGCATAAATATTTTCTTTTCCTTTTATAGTTTCATATCTTGAAGAAATAATTTTAATTGCATTATTTTTTAAATAATCGTCAGAATCACATTCTATAATTAAGTTACCTTCTGCATATTGAATTAAATTATTAATAGCACACATCTTACCCTGGTTTTTTTGATAATAATATTTTATTTCAATAAAATTATTTTCACTAGTTTCAGAAATAAAAGTATTAATTATATTTTGGGTTTCATCAGTTGAACCGGTCATCCATAATAAGCCATTCTAAATAAATTTCAAAATTAGAATTTTTTAATATACTATTATATAATTTAGTTAAGTATGCTCCTCTATTATATGTAGCAGTTAAAATAGATATTTTCATATTCATTCTCCTAAAATATTAATTATTTTATTTATTATTTCAATATTTTCATTATTTGAAGTATTAATATCACATTTAATGTTTTTATTATTTTTTATTATTTCTTTTAATCCATTATAAATTCCATTTTCTGAATTTTCAAATATTTTTTTATTTTTATAATTTTCAACCGCTTCTTTTGATGCAGTATCTGTAATTAATATAAATTTATTTAAAGATTTTGCTTCTAATAAGACCATAGGCAAACCTTCATAATATGATAACAAACAAAAATAATCAGAATTTAATATATATGGATAAGGATTTTCTTTTTGTCCAAGTAAAATAAAAGTGTTAGATATATTTAATTTATTAATTAATTCTTCTAATTTAAATTTTAAAGGACCACTACCTACAACATATAATTTATGTTTATACCCTTCTGAAATCAATTTATAGTGTACGCAAATTAATCTATCTATAGCTTTTTGTTCAACTAACCTTGCAACTGTTACAAAATTAATAGTATTTTTTTCAAATAAATCCACTGTAAATTCTTTTGATTTATTTAAAACATTTTCTGTATTTAAATAATTATGAATTACTTGTTTTTCTATATTAATATTATAAAATTCATTAAATTTTTCTAAATTATGATTACTTACAAATATTAATTTTTGATATTTTTCATATATTTTTTTATTAATTATTTTTTTTATTTTAGATTTAATATTATTTCCAAATACTAAGCTAATATCATTATGAATCCATGCTATTTTTTTCACATTTTTATTTTTTGAACTAAAAATGGTAGTAATAGGACCCTCTAAAAATGCTATTTCTTTATTATAATTATTTTTGATGTATTTTTTATAAATATTATTTTTAAAAAATAATATTCTTAAACTAATTAATAATTTCTGAATTTTATTATATTCATTATATGATTTAGAATATAACGATTTTATTTTTATATTTTTATTTAACAATTTTTCAAATTCGCCGTTTAGAATATATTGTAAAAATTTCTATTTCATAATTATCAGAAATTTTATTTGCAATATCAACTAAAACTCTTTCAGCTCCACCAACACATAAATTAGTTATTCCAAATAATATTTTTTCCATATATCCTCCAATTATATTGTTACAGGTTCTTTTGTTTTCAGATTTTTATCTATATCCACAGTATACGATTTTATTTCAACACACTTATTATATAACAATACATTCATACATACAATTATTATTGATGCAGAAGAATTAAAAAATAATTGCCCTAGTAATAATGAAAGAACAAAGCTAATAGCAATTCCAGAAATTAATAAAACATATTCCGTATCTATTATTTTTATATTTTTAAATCCAATATAAATGTAATATATAAATAAAGCAAAGAATGGAATAAAATATAAAATAAATCCAATTAATCCAAAATTAAATAATAATGCAGGAATTTCCATTTCTAAAATTAATTCACCATAATTATTTAAAAAACCATTTCCAAATAATATGTAAAAAATATTTGATTGATTTTTAACAAGATATGTATTAAATATTAATTGTTGAGTTCTTCTATCTGTATTAGAAATTTCATGATTATTAGCATAATTATATAATTCTATTATAGAAGTCTGCATAGGTTTAGAAATATAAGTTTCATCTATTTTATTATTTTCTATATCTTCTTTAAATTTTAATATATCACCTGTTACATGAGAAGGCTCCCCTGTTTGTGAATCATATATATTACTTTCTATTTGTTCTAAATATTTTCTTCTAGTTAATAAAGAACTACCTTTAAATATAACTATACAAATCACACAAATTACAAGACAAGAAGAAGCTATTAATAGTATTTTATTTTTTTTATTTATTTTTTTATTTTTATTTGCAATAATATCTCTAAATAATATAAACAATTTTGAACAAATATATAATCCAATTACTAATACGAAACCATATAATCCTGTTCTTGTCCCAAGTAAAAAAGTAAGAAATATTCCAGATAAAATAATTTCAATAATTGCTAAAATTTTAATTTTAATATTTTCTACTTTATTAAATAAAGTGAAAACAATAAATAAATTTAATATTAATATAGCACTTATACTATTGCCAGATTCAAACCAACCTTTAAATCCCATTCCTTCTATATATGTAGAAGAAGAAGTTTTTGTAAATATTGAAATATATAAAGATAAAATATAAATTCCATTTGTTATTAAAATAATTTTATTTATATTTTTATTTTTATTTTCTTTTTTATAAAAGACAAATAAAAATATAAATAAATTTAATATTGCAAAAGTATAATTTATTAAATATTGAGCCTCATGAGTAATTGTTCCAAAAGAAATACCTAATTTTAATTTATTAAAAAAATGTAAATGTATAATGGCATATATAAAATATATTAATCCTATTAATATTGTTTTTAATTTAAATTTATTTTTAAAAAATATAATAACAATTATTATAATAGGAATAATTGGTCTAATAAATGTAGAAATTGAAAAATTAGTATTAAAATAATTTCTAAATAAAAAACTAGACATATCTAATATTGGTAAAATTGCTATAAATATTAATAATAATTTTTCTAAATTTATTTTTTTCAATTTATTGCTCCTTTTAATTTAATATATTAAATTACTTTAAAAATAAACGAATATATTTTAAAAGTAATTTTATTAATAGTTCTATAATAAATATTTTTCTTTGAATTTATTTTTAATAATTTATTTTTTTTCCAAT